>QCJI01000004.1 GCA_003216135.1 Prochlorococcus sp. AG-409-A22
TTTTTTCTCTAATTCTTTTTGCTCTAGTCGGTTTGGTAGCAGGACCAAATTTAAGCAAATTTGATCAAGATTCATAAATCAAGAACATTTTCTTTGAATTTAATAGAAAAGACTCATAAGAGTCTTTTTTTTTTTTTTGAAAATCTATCTAAGCTTTTTGGTTTTTCTTTAAATCTTATTTAATAATTACTATAAATTCTCTATTACTAGAAAGGTGTGCCTGGGATGAAATGTAGAACCAAAAAACCTGTCCCTGCTGCGAATAAAATTGAAATCCCAATTATTAGAAGACCTGTTGCCATTCCACCTTCATTAAATGCCATTTTAAATTATATTTATAAATATTTTATTATTCTTTTAGTGATTATGTGAGTTATTTAAGTCAACCAAATTTGTTTTTTATTACGAAAAAAAGCAAAAATATAGAAGTTATTGAGATTATAAATCCAAATATTATTAATGGATTAGATTTTGCGCTCACTTTATCCTCAAGAATATTTTTAGATGAGGATAATTTTTTATCTTCTTTTATATTAAAAAGATTGGAAAAAGGTTTACTCACAATAAAATGTAAGAATAAGTATTTAAGCTAAAGTCTTGAATAAATCTTTGTGGTAATCAACCACATTTTGACAACTTATAACAGGAGTAAATTCCATATGAATTCCGAATTTTACTCTCCATGGGGCAAAATGCTTGAAGAGTTCTTTATCACTGTCTGCTTTACACAAACAAACTACTCTTCCTTCTCCTGGGGCATGAACTCTAAAAAGCATTTCGAAGTTATCCGTTTTATCAGATTCAGCAATTTCACCGTTCTCCCAGGCTTCAACGAATAATTGATAAGCTTTTACCTGGTTTTCAATATCGGGAAATTGACAGTCTGCAAGGAATAATTGCATTGGATTTTTTTATTTCTATCAATATTATCGTTCAAAAATAATTTTATTTATCAGTCTGTCTTAATTTGAAGATCATAAAAATGTTGTTTTTTTTTTTTTCTAAATTAATTTAGAAGAAAGAATTTCTAGAAACTTTCCAATATCTTTTTTATATAAACTGTCAATTATTTTCAATGATATTAATTCATTGTCGTATATTTGTTTATTCTCATTATCGAAATTACTATTTCCATTAACAGAAAATTTCTCCATTTGAATAATAATTACTATTTAAAATTTAAACAATTTAAACTAATTCGCAATTTTCTTAACATTATGTATAGTCCTTTAAGAATAAATACTTAAGTTTATTGACAGATTTATTAAATTATTTATCTTAGTAGCTAATTAGTATTTCCAATAAGTATAAAAATAAGTTTGTGATTGAAAAAATTACTGCTAAGAGAGAAGCTAGAATTGGCAATATATTGAACCAAAGCTGTGAACTTGACATTGATGAATCTATTGGTAGGAAATTACTTTTTCTTTTAATTCTTATTTGAAGCCAAAAAATACTTAATGGATATATTATTTTAGTGAAATTAATTAACAAGGAATATAAATTAGATTCTTTTGTATAAAGTACATATCCTGAAAATAAATATAAAATCCATATAGAAATTCTCTTAATTAGTATTGTTTTTTTACTCTTACGAAACATACTTTAATTATTTAATATTTTAATCATTTTATATCTTTCAAAAAATTTATTATTTATAATGACTTTTTCTTTACTTTTTATTTCCCAATCATGCTTAAGAAACAATTTATAACTTATTAGACTCGCCTCAGTATATAAAAGATTTAGGCCATCTGTCTTAGCTTCATCTTCTAATTTATAAAGTAATTTACTACCGTATCCTTTTCTTTGCGATTTTCCTTTACAGTAAAATAATGCAATCCTGTTATTTGGATACCTTGAGGCAAAAGCAATTATTTTTTCATTATCAATTATTAGCCATCCATTGCCTTGATTAATTGACTTTTCAAAGTCTGAATTTTGCCATGCTTGGCTTGACCAAGCCCTTTTTTGTTCTTTATTATAGATTCTTTCATCTATTGATTGTATTGAATCAAAATAAACCTTCTTTAATTCCAGTTGATCTTTATTTGTAATTGGTCTTAAATTCATTAATAAATTAAATTTTCTAATGCAAATTAAAAATATAGTAGCTATTGGAGGAGGAGGATTCGGACGTTCTTTAGGTTCTCTTGCGATTGAAAAATATATAATTTCTATAGTTAATAAAAAGAATCCCAAAATTTGTTTCATTCCAACTGCATCTGGAGATAATGATTTATACAAATTAAATTTCTATAGGGCCTTTTCAAACTTAAAATGCATAACAAGTCATATTGATTTTTTTTCAAGAACAGAAGATTTAGAGGAGAAAGTTTCAACTCAGGATATCATTTATGTTGGTGGAGGTAATACAAAAAGTATGCTCGCTGTTTGGAAAGAATGGAATTTGCATGAAATTTTGAGGAAAGCTTATGAAAATGGGATCGTAATGAGCGGTGTAAGCGCTGGAGCAATATGTTGGTTTGATAAAGGCATAACAGATTCATACGCTGATAAATTAGAAATTATTGATTGTTTGGGTATTGTTAAGGGTATTGCCTGCCCTCATTTTGATGAAGAGAAAGAAAGAAAACCTTATGTTTATGAAATAATACAAAAAGAAATCATTAAATCTTGTATATGTATAGAAGGCAATTGTGCTTTACATATCAAGAATAATAACGAATATTATTCAGTTAATTTTGGTAAAGGTAATAAAAAGTGTTTAAGAATTTTTAATGAAAATAATCAGTTGAAAGAAGAAATTTTATAAAATTTATAATTTATAAATACTTTTAGATATCTTCATTTTTTGAGATTGAAGTAAATTCAATACCTTTGTATTTTATGAATGAAGCCGACCAGATCTCCTTGGATAAATTACCTAAATATTTTAAGAACTGATTGTTATCTCCGTCTCTTATCCATTCTGATTTAATAAATGGTAGTTCTTTTTGCATTCTTTTGGGATGCATATGTACTAAAAGCAAACCTGTATTTTCTGAAGCTCTTTTTAATGGACCTTCATCACTTCTTTGAAAAATTCGAAGAAGAAGATTTAAAATCACATCTTCTCCAATTTTATTAAAAATGTCTTTATCTTCTAAATTATCTTTAATTTCTTTCCCTCCAAGGGGCATTGCTCTAACACCATTTTGTTCTATTAATGCTATAGCAATTAGATAATCTTTATTTGCCATATTCTTAGTGATTTTTTTTAATATTCTAACCTCTAGAGTTGATAAAAAAAAATTTATCACATAATAATATTGCAAGATATGTTTTAAATATTTTAATTTAATATTTAACTAATTTCAGATAAGTTTTTTCTTAATAAAATTTATTTAGTCTTTGAATGTTAATAATATGAGATCTATTCTATTTCTTTCTATCTTAACTTCTATATGTTTTTGGATAGCATGATCTGTTTTTTATTCCTACTAATTTGGAAATTTTTTAATGATATTGTTGAACAATAAGCAAATAATAATCTATTTTAAAAGCATTATTAGATCTTCCCCAAAAGTATCTAATCTAAGTGCAAAAATAATTATAAGTTTAAACTATAATAGTTTAAGTGATAACTACTTTAGTTATTATAAAAAAGATCTGAAGAAATTAAATATGATTAATAACTTAAGATTCGAATTGAATTTTAAGGATGTTGATCAATTAGAAGGAAGACTAAATTTCTGTAAATCGAAAAGAATAAATAATATTAATATTCCATGTAAAGGTCTTATAAAGAAACAATTCTATAATTTATCTATTGAATATATAAAAAAAAATTATAAAAACTTTAATGTCGTTTATCATTATAGTCTTTATTATCAATACTCTAAAAACAAGGAAAATTCATATTTAGAATTTTTAAATTTCTATAAGAATTTTAATTCTTATAAGAATTCTGATATTCTTCTTGTTTCAGGTTCTAATAAGAAAAACAATTTTGATGTTATTGACGTGTTGAATGATCTTAAAAATGAAAAAGATTTACAAAAACAAATAGGAATAGCTTTTAACCCTTATTTAAATAAATACTTCAATTCTCCTTTAGAAAGAGATAGGTATCAAAAGAAACTTTCATCAGGTTTAATTAAGTCTATTTGGATTCAATATGGAACTGATATCAAAGTAATTGAAAGAGAAGTTAATTTTCTTCGAACCAACGATAAAAATAAAAAACTAAATTTTTATGGAAGCTTATTAATTCCCTCCAAACAATTTATTGCAAGATTTAAATTACGACCTTGGAAAGGGGTTTACATAGCAGATCAGTATTTATATTCTTTAGATAAATTTTATTCATATACAAAAGAATTAATTAGTTTTTATATTGATAATAATATTATCCCTGTTATTGAAACGGATTTTTATTCATCAGATAAACTTGAAATAATATATCGCCTCATTAATTCATAAATGGTAAATTATTTATCTTACTAAAAATTAAAAATATTAAAATGTTTATATTAAATAAATCATAGTTGGATTCACTTCCATTAAATATTTTTTGATTAATAAAAATACTTTTAATTAAAAGTTATTGTTGAATATTTTATTGATTAAATTTAATTTTAATTTCTTAAAACTTTTATTAATAAATTCAAGTCTTTAAATTAAGTTTATTTCTTATTTCCATATATATATCAGTTTTGTTTGAATATACTAATGTTTGTAAATAATTTTTTGAAGGATAATTATTATCATAATAAACACTCCATGATTTTAAGAAATCATTTTTTGCAAGATCTTTAGACTTTCCTCTTTCATTTAAATCTCTTTTAATTACTCTATTCATACAAGATTCTTTATTCGTTTCTAACTCTATAAAAAAACAATTATGTTTTTTGCAATTTCTTAACAGCTCTTTTGTAAAAATACCTTCAACAATTATGTAATCTATATTTATTTTTTTTTTATATGATTTTTTTATAGTTTTATTTATAAAATCGTAGGAATATATATGTTCAGATTTATTTTTCTTGCAAATATAGTCAAAGTCCTTTTTGAAAAGTCTGTAATTAAAACTTATTTTTCTATCATAATAACCATATATGATTTTTGAAAGGAGATTACTAATTAATCCTGTTCTATAGTAATTGTCTGTACTTAATTCAATGCCATTTTTAAATTTTTTTAAAATTTCCTTTGTTAAATTTGTCTTTCCACTTCCTGTTGGTCCACTTATTAATATTATTTTCATTTTAAAATTTTAAAACTTCCAACATACTTCTAATCTTACTAAAATGAGACTCAGTAATTTTAATAGTTATATGTTTTTTACCAAGGCTTCTTTAGTAAAAATTTAATATTATATCCTTGGCATTTTAAGCTTGCATAGCAGTTAAAAATGTGTCTTTATATAGTTGTAAATAAATTTATTTTTATAAATGGTCTAAATATAATTATCAATTTTTTATTTATTTGATAATTACTTAGATGATTATGAATTAATTTCTTACTTTTATAAATAAATGTTTTCTAAATTTTTAAATAAAGTAAAGTCACTTCTATTTAAAACATCAGCACCTACTAAAACTACTTTAGTTAATGCTAAAAAAACAACTAATTCTGTAAAAAAAACCAAAAGAAAATCAAGAAAAACAGATTCTAAAAAAATTATTCAAACTTTAAAAGCTCTTCCAGGGGTTGGATCTAAGTGTGCTAAATCTCTTTATGATGCGGGTTTTAAAACAACTGAATCAATTATTTCAGCTGATGAGAAGGATCTTCTGGCTGTACCTGGTGTTGGTATAAACCTTGTAAAAAAGCTTAAAAATCTTAAGTAATAATTGAAAAAAAGCAATTAAAATTTATTTTATTTTTTAATTATTTATAGATTATTAGCTATTATCTTCTTCTTGCTTTCCTTCTTTGCTGTAATTTACGTTTATATTTTTCTATAGGTGTTTCATGATGCCTAAGTCTCTTCAAATCAGTAAATATTCCTGACTTTGATACTTGTCTTTTAAATCTTCTAAGGGCAGATTCAATACCCTCATTTTCACCAACAGTAACCTGTGTCAAAACTTTTTTAATAAACTATATTTTATATTCTATCAGAAACAGTATTAATTTAAAAATTTATTTTTCATAATAGACCTTTTATATTTATTCAAATCTTTCTCACAACTACAATTTATTTTATTAAAGTTATACCTCTTTAGTTATTCAATAAAATTTATTGGGCAATATTATCTATGTTTTAGCATCATTAGTATTAAAAACTTTTTTAACTCAGTCTTCTATTGTCAATATATTTTTTCTGGTCATAAAGTGTATTTTTAGTGTTCTCCCATGGAAAAACTATCCATTCTTTTTTCTTAGAGATATTAACCGCATTCCACCAAGTTGGTTTCTTTTTACTAAATAATACAAAAAACATAGCACCTTCAATCTTTCTTAAAGGATTTAATGTAAAGCCTGTTTCATAGACATCATCCACTATAAGGGCATTATTTTTTGGTTCTGATATTAGCTTTATTTTTAATTTATGGCTTAATGCTACGGCAAGACATAGACCTCCCCGAGGAACTCCATAAATACCAGCAAATTCTAAATACTTACATTTATTGGCTATGTATTCTACGCTTTTATCAAACTCTTCCCATGTAAAATAATTTATCATATTATTTTTCGTTCTTAATATTTAAGGGGGCGAAACTTGAGGCTATTACACTTAAAAGTGCTACCACTTGCTCATTTGGACAATTAGTAATCTTTTTTAAATTCTCACATTCATTTATTATGTTTGAATATGTTTCTTCTACAATTCCATTCATTTGATCATTACTAAATGAGTATGGCTTAGTCATTTTTAATTAATAATTAATTTTATGCTTATATATATTCTATAAGTAAATATATTTATTATTTAAAAATAAAATTATGTCCACATAGGTTTATTTGAATGAGAGTTTTTTAATGAACTGATTTTATAACTATGGAGTGATTCAACTTTCATAGCCCATCTCTTAGAGTTACCCTTTAAGCTGCCGCTCATAATTAGGTTGGATAATGAGATTCTTTTCCTTATTTTGAGAAGCCCTAGGCATGTTTCCCATGATTCTTCCTCCTTATATGTGTCTAACCAAAAATCAAATATATTTTCTATGTAATCTAAAGGAATATTATGTGAAATGCCTAATAAAGGTTGATTAATTAAAAATTTATTCTTTTCTAATCCATCAAATAAGTTATTAAAATTTAAATGTATAGCAAAAAGTATATCGTTTGCTGATTCGGTTCCTATTAATTCTTTTCTATGGCAATCTAAAAGGTTTGTATCATCAAGAATATTTTCATCACTATTCTTGACTCCAACAAACCAAAATTCTTCGTCATTTTTAACTCCACTAGCAAGAAAGAGGAATTGGTTTGAATTAAACAAAGATATAAGTAAGTTTCTTTATTTTTAACATTTAGCTTTAATAAAGAAAATATTTTTAAAATAAATATTAAATTAATTTTACTTTACTATTTAGAAATATTATTTTTAAATAATGTTTATCTTGTTTTAGGGAAAAGTTTTTCTATTTGTTCTTTTTGTAGAAATTCTTTTTTCTTATTAATCTTCTTATCATTATTCATTCCTTATTAAGGCTAACTGAATAAATAATATATAAAATTATTCTAGTAAATATTAAAACTAAAATTGATATAAGGTTTCCTATAGGTTAATTAGGACTAAATATTTTACATCAATATTTGAGTCCATCATCAATATTATTAAATAGAAATATGAATAAAAAGATATAATTTTTACTAATTTATTTCTTCGTATCCATAAAATGATGTGTCGCCTGCGTCTTTATAGCCATTTGCTGCTTTTTTTGGATTTTGGCTATCAATGTTTCTGGCTTTTGCATGGATCATATTAAAAGGAAAAATAACAGCTCCTACAAAGAAATGTAGTATTAAAAAGTCAGAAGGGAAGCCATTAGCCCAATCAGGAAAGAAAAGTAGTGTGTTTTCCATATAAATAATGCAAAAAATTAAATAACTAATAAAATATTATGACTAAGCTTAAAGCATTAATGAAAACTTTTAATAAATTGAAATTAATTTATTAAAAAAAACATAAATATATTTATATTGTTAGGGTTATAATAATTTATAATGTATAAAACCTATATAAATTAAGATTGATAAAAAAAAAATTTTTTGGGTTACTTTTATTAGGGATTTTATTATTAAACCCTTTATTATCTATGGCGTTAAATACCTCTGACCCTAGTGTAAGTTTACTTCAAAATAGAATTGCTAATAATTTTTCACGTAACTTTTGTAATGCGATTAATAATGGTTTGTCAAAGGATGAGGCTATGACCAAAGCTATTATAAAAACGGAAAATATAATCTCTTTTTCATATAACCCTCAAAAAAAATGGATTGAACCTGATGACTTAGCTAATCATATTTCACTAGAGGTAATAAATGATTGTGGTAAATCAATTGGCTTAGTTGGGAAACTGGGTATTAATTATTTTAATTCATATTTTCTGGAAATTTATCAGAAAACTACTCCTGATAAAAATTTTTCTAGGTAACTTAATTATTATGAATAATATTTCTGATAAATTTGTCCTAATAATTATCTTAATAACGGTTTTATTCGTTTTTGCTTTAACTTTTTCTGTTAAATCTCCCGAGAGAAAGATTATTGACTCACCAATAATGTGGAAGGAAGATTTTTCAAATATTGCATTTTGGGATAATGATTTTTCAAAAATTGAAGAATCTTTATTAATTTGAATATTTAATTAAATATTTATAACATCCTGAATCAAAATAATAATAATTAGTTTTTATAATCTATAAAACTTCAATAACTTTTATTATAAAAAAACTTAATATTTTTCTTTTTTAAGGCTATTCATGAATTTTGACGTTTAATAATACTAAGATATATTTCTATGTATTTGATGTTTTATGGGTATATTATTTTATATAGCCTAATAGAACTGAAGCAAGTTTTAAATCATTATTAAACCATGCTCTAATCGCCATAGATCTTCTAGGATCATAGAAACTTTGGGTTCTATACCAATTAAGTACTTCAGAATCAGATTTATTTCCATTACAGGATAAACAGCATGGTATGCAATTACTTGTAATGCTTTTACCTCCTTTGGATTTTGGATGTATGTGATCAAGTGACTCAGATGGTTTACCACAATAAATACATTGATTTTTAGTTAATTTATATAATGAATCTCTCCAGTATTTATTATTTATCTTTGGACACAATTGATCAAGGTAAATTGCATCTTTTCTATGCATAATAATCTTTAATATTAATTAGATAATAACAGTTTTTTATTTATTACTGAATTCTTCATTTAAGTTAGATTAATGATAGTTTTGTTAAAATCTATAATTTAATTTAGATAGAACTTTTTACTTTATAATTAATGCTTTTGTCTTTAATAAGTTTAATAAATATTATTATTAATTATATTTTAGAATATTTTTTGATTTTTTTAATATCTTTTTTCTCTAATACATTTTCAGCAATTTCTGGAGGCGGAGCAGGATTAATACAATTACCTGCGTTGATTTTATCAGGCATCCCTTATTATCAAGCTCTTGCGACTCATAAATTTGCAACAGTTGCTTTAGGTGTAGGAGGTTCAATAAGAAATTATAAATCTCTTAAACAGGATTTTCAGATTTTATGGCAAATTTTAGTTTTCGGTATACCAGGGGTTGTTTTTGGTGCTTCCCTAATTGAAATTATTTCTGAGAAATATCTTTACCTAATATTAGGTATATTTTCAGTCATATTGGCTTTTTATTCACTTAATAAATCAGATTTTGGATTGATATCTGTAGATAAAAAGCTTGATATCTTAGAGAAATTAAGGTTTGTCATTCTCATTTTCTTAATAGGAATATTGAATGGTTCTATATCATCAGGAACTGGATTGTTAGTAACTATATTATTAATTAAAACCTATGGGATCGATTTTCTTAGAGCTGTAAGTTTGACATTTTTTACTGTTGGTATTTTCTGGAATGCTTTTGGTGCAATTTCTTTAATTCAAATTGGTTCAATTCCTCTAAATTTACTGATATTACTTATATTAGGATCTTTCATTGGTGGTTTCTGTGGAGCACATTTATCAAACTTAAAAGGAAATAAATTAATTAAAAATACTTTTACAGTAGTATGCCTATCTATCGGGATTAGCTTATTAATTAAATCGATTATTAATTTTAGCTAGATTAATATATTGAAAAAACTAGAATAGTAGTCTTAATATGCCAAATGACCTTCTTGTAACTAATGTGATATTTTTTTTCTATTTAATATATTCCTTATCTTTAGTTTTTACTTAGCTTTCCTTGTATTGCAAGTTTTTTATTTATAAATCTGAATATCTAAAAATTATTCAAAAAAAAAGGTCTCACAATTGCAAGACCAGGTGATGGGGAACCTTATTTTTAAACCAATTCCTAAGAAATTGCAACCCCCTATCTGTGGTGCTAAATATTAGACTTATTCACACTACAGGTAGTGTTTTAATAAAAACAATTTTAATAGGGTGCTAGTTCTGATTTGTTGTTTATTTTTTAATTTCATATCTGACATTTGACCCTGACCTTATTTATTCTTGTCTCTGATATAGCTTGTTAAAAACCACATTCATTGTATTATTCGTATGGGTTTGATAGTTAAATCTTTAATGATTGAATTAACACTAATAACTCTTCTGAATTTTGTTGGAGATAATTTCTGTGATTATAGAAACATAGGCCATGATAATTATAAATCTTTATTACTAGCTTATAGTGATGCAAGTTACAAATATGGGCCGCTAGAAGTTAAAGGCATTATAGAGAAATCTGATAATTTTAAAGTTGCAGCAATTGCAACAGCTGCTATTAAGTGTCCTCAGCACATTATGGAATAATGAAGTTTGAATTAAAAACTGAAAATGACCATTTTTATAAACAAATTTATTCTGTATTTATATTTTTTGTAAGTATTTCCATCATAATTATTATGTCTAATATTTCTTTGAAATTAACTACTATTTCAAGGTTTCATGAAATTAATTATTTCTGTAAGCTTTTAACAGTAGATAAATCTTCTTATAATTTTAAAAAGTTATCCAAATTGTCAAATCAAAAAAGTAAGCAAAAAATTTGGGATATATGTCGTGAGATCGTAAAGGATTAATTAACTGGATGCAGATGAATAGTACTTTAATGCAAATAGCCAAAACCTTCTAGAAGTAATTAAGAATATCAAAGTAATACAAATTTCTAATATTATCTTCCAAAGCTGAGAAAAACCTAATAAAACCTCAGATGGAATTGTTGTTATAAATGCAATGGGAATAATAATACTAAAAAATAATCTTAAAGAAAAAGAAAAAGAACTTATAGGGAATCTACCAATGTAAAGAAATGACCTCAATACTTCTGTTGCATTCCATGTTTTAACGAACCAAATAGTTGTCGTAGATATAAAAAACCATAGGCTATAGAGAATGCAAATAGAACAAGTTATAGTTATTAAACATAAAATTAGAAAATTAAAACTTAATTGTATTTGATTAATTTTTATACAGTAAAACATTAGGCAAACTCCAAGTAATATTTCTAAAAAGCCAGAAGGAGAAATTTTCTTTAATGAAATAAAAAATTGGCTATCTACAGGCTTTAAAAGTACAAAATCTAAAGTCCCTTCTCTTACATGTCTTACTATTTCTCTGAGATTGGGATTGAACCAAGTATTTGTAACTCCGTTTAAAACTGTATATATTCCCTGGATAATTAACGCTTGTTCAAAGTTCCATCCACCAATATTGCCTGTATTTTGAAAGAAAATTGATAATAAAAAAATGCTACCTACTAAACTTAACATTGCAGTAATAGCATCAATTATGATATTAGTTTTATACTCTAATTCAGAAGCTAAAGAGGTATGTAGAAATTTTGCATAAACTGCTAAATATTTGTTTTTATTCATGATCCCATAGCTGTATATTTTTTAGTTCCTTCATGCCAAAGTTTTGTAAATAAAGGAAAAAGTAGCAAAATCCAAAATATTTGCATAATAAATCCTTCACTTATATTTGTTTTATTACCTGAAAGTAAGTTTGCAGGAAAATCAATCAGATATGGAAAAGGAGTAAAATAAATCCATGATTTAACATAATTAGGAAATGAAGCTACTGGAGCTAGAAGACCTGAGAGAAATAGTGTTGGAATAAAAAATAATCTTTCGATTGACGAGGCTTTTTCTGTCCAAAAACATAAACAAGCAATAACTGATTGGATTAAAAATTGTATTAAAAAAGATAAGAATGTAGATATAAAAGATAAGAATAAAAAAATCAAATTAGGGAACCAAATACTTTCTGGATTAAATAGAAAAAAGAAGATAGCTATAATTAGGGCAAATGGAAATCTCGTTATTTGTTCTGCAATATGTTGAGTAAAATATCTGAAAAATGGATTTAAAGGTTGTATTATATATGGCGATAACTTACCTAGAAGCGCATCTTCTTCAAAAGAGAATACAACCCAAACTACCGAAAATTGTCGAACAAAAAAAGCACTTAGGAAATACCTAGAAAGCATAGTGTTATTGATATTTATTTCTTCGTTCAAATTATTGTTAGTCCATATATTTAACATAAAGAAAGGAATTATCCCAGATACTGCCCATAATGCTATTTCTACTCTATATTCCAACATATTTGAATACTGAACTTTTAATAAGGTAAATATTTTACGCATATATAGATTAGAAAGTATATTTCTTTTTAACTAATATTTTCTCTATAATTTCATCTATAGGAGGTTCATTTATAAATAAGTCCTCAATTTCATAATTATTTAGGATTGATCTTAATGAAGAGGAAACATTCCTGTTTTCTATTTTTAGCGTAATTTCATTTTTAACTTTACTTTTAACTTTAAATCCCGATTTTTCTAATTTATTTGCATCTTTTTCTGAACTACAGACTATTAGTACGTCTTTTACAGGTGATAAATTTTTTAGTAATTTTTCAAGTTTCCCATCATATGAGATAGATCCGTTATGTACACATATAACTCTTTTGCATAATGATGTAATATCCTTCATGTAATGGCTAGTTAGGCAGATAGTTGAATTATTCTCACTATTGTATGATTTTAAAAAATTTCTTAAATTTCTTTGTGCATTAATATCTAAACCAAGTGTAGGCTCATCAAGAAATAGTATTTTGGGTTTATGAATCAAAGCTGCTAACAATTCTGACTTCATACGTTCACCTAGAGATAATTTTCTTACAGGTATGTATAGCTCATCTTGGATTTCAAGCATGTCTGATAATTTCTTAATTCTTCTTTTTGCTTCAAATTTATCGATGTCATATATAGAAGCATTTAAGTAGAATGATTCTATTGGAGGAAGATCCCAAATAAGTTGTTGTTTTTGGCCCATTATTAATGTGATATTTTTTAAAAATCCTTCTGTTCTTCTGTAAGGTATGTATCCTGAAACTGAAATTGAACCTTCGCTTGGAACAATTAAACCGCAAAGCATCTTAAGAATAGTTGTTTTGCCAGCTCCATTTGCTCCTAATAAACCAATTATTTCTCCTTCTTTGATTTGAAAATTTATGTTTTTAATAACTTTTACCCTTTTTGTTTGTCTTTTAAAAAAATGTTTTAGTGTTCCTTTTACTCCTGGATCCTTTGACGCAATATTAAAAGATTTTGATAAACCTTCAACTTCAATAATATTTTTTACCATTTTCAATTCAAAATTCCATTAATTAATAATGTATTATGTAATTCATCTAAGTTCTAATTTTTAATTTATTTAAAAAATATCTTTAAAAGATACTATTAACCAAATTATAAAGTTAATAGGATTAATTAAATCTATAATCTTATTTTTATTTTCATATTCTATATCCTTAATTATTTCAGATTTCATATTGTCAGTATTTATTACATTAATATCTTTTTCAACTACATTTCCATCTTTATCTAAAATATCTATTTCATTTTCGAAAAACCAGTGTTTTTTACCATTAGATAATTTCAGGATAACACCTATACTCTTACCATCAGTTATTCTAAAACCGGTTATAGTTGCTAAAGAAGATAAATTTATATGTTCTATAATTTCTTTATTAAACTTATCCTTTGATAGTTTTAAATTAACCTTAACAGAAGAACCTATTTTAACTTTATCTAAGATTGACATTTTTAGGTTATTATACCTAATAGGACTTCTGTTTTGTGATTGTTTTAAATTTATTTATTTTATTTTAGGACTTTTTGAATACAGCTTCTAAGATTCTTTTTATTAATACTGCTACTATTCTTAAAAAAACAAATCCTATACCTAGCCAACCTAAAATAATGGCCAATGAAAGTAAGCTTGATCCAAGGTCTCGTTGTAGCAAATCTTGCATAAATTATTAATAATTATCTTTTACTTTAGCCTAATAGCTAACTTATTCAATTATTAAAGGAATAATCTAATATCTTATATTTTAATTTTTTAATTATTAATTGTAGATAAAATTTATGGGGTAATATTAGTATTAGATATAAAATTTAGTTGTTTGGATCTATCTTTAAACACATATTTAGGAATCATTTTAATTATATTTGGTTTCCTTGTCAGAATTGAATTTAAAATTGGGGTGCAAAAAGATATTCAATGAATTTTTCTAAACTCTTAATGATTATTAACCTTTAAAAAACAAATTATATATTTTTTTTATAGATCATATTGACATTTTTTATTGATGAGAACATAATTATTTCAATAAAAATAAAAACTTGGATCCTTTTTTAGACACTTTTGATATTTTTATAGATGATCTAATCTCTTCTGATATTGATTTATTGAAATCAGAACTTGACTTGTTAATCATTCAACATATTTTTAAATCTATTGATTTAGATGATTTAAAGAATGTGAAATATATCAATGATGACTCTTTTGTTGCTTAATTTGTTCTTATGAAATACTTATATGAAAAATTTTGGGTTCCCTTTTTCGGTAATATTTTATCTAAGTTTGTTTTCTTAATTGAAGGAGAAAAAAAATTTAAAAAGCAAAAAGTAACCAAAAATTAGTTTAAATATCTAATTTTGATTAGATAGTATACAAAATTCATTAAATTTATATTGAAAACAACAATATTTATACTATTTATAAAAATATTAATCCATATTTAAAATGTAGAATATTATTTTTTCTGGTATTAAATGATTAATCAGAATTTACCCTTAAAGCCATATACTGTGCATTATAAAGATTTACAAAATATAGTATTGGAAAATTGTTTTTATGCTTCTGATGCATATGAAGCTAGAAAACTCGCAATTCAATTTAATAGTTATATTAATGAACATCCAAATAGCATTATGCTTATTAGAAGCGAATTCTAATTTTTTTATTTGATTTCATTAGATAAATTTATTTATATAACTTCGTTTTCAGTTAACTCAAATAAAAATTAAGAGGTTGATAATTATAGATAACCTTATTTCTGTGAAATTCTTATAAAGTTCATTAAATTAAATGTAATTTTTGATATGGAGGTAATTAATTAACTAATTTTTCTGTTGTTTTTATATCTTTTGATCCTGCGAAGGCTAAATCTTCTTGTAATTTATTTTCACATGAAAGTACCCTCGACCAACTTGGTAACTGTTGAGTCGTTGGGAATGCTAAGTAATTTTCTGTAGCAGGCCTTAATAATTTTGCAAATTTTTGTACTGATAGTTCTTCTTCATGTCTGTCGTATGGTAATTGATTTACGGCAGAATCAAGACCAAATTGTTTAACACGATCTTCTCCAACTCTTTTATAAAGGACTTCTAAAGTTGCAAGTTTCGTACTAGTTAAAGTCTCTGCTTGATGCTCCATAAGGCCTCGCAAAATACTTGAAAGGATTTCTGTACACATTTTTTGTAATCCTTCTTTTGATGAATCTCCTATATTCTTATGTTTATGGTCAAACAAACCAAGGTCGACTTGAGCTATTTTTGAAGTCCTTACGTTTCTATAAACTTCCGATAATAAACCTATTTCTAGACCCCAGTCACATGGAATTCTTAAATTCATAGCAAGGTCTTTTGTAAATGCAAATTCTCCTGCTAAGGGATACCTAAATGATTGAAGATATTGTAAAAAAGGTCCCTTTCCAACTAACTGCTCAAGACTAGCTAGCAAAGGTCCAACAAATAATCTTGTGGCCCTACCTTGTAGTTGATTCGTTTCTAAGGATAATCGACTGTAAAATGCCTTTACATAAGATATTCCATATGATTCATCTAAAAGAGGAAGTATCATTCGTGAAGGATATAAAGGACTAAAAGTTCTTATATCAGCATCAAAAAGTGCTACAACTTCTGATTTTCTTGTAGCAACTCCTATACCTTGCCAAACAGCCCATCCTTTGCCAGGAGTTACTAATAATTCTAAACCATTTTTTTCTTGATTTTTTAAGAGATTAATTACATAGGGTGAATTTGTCCATTGAATGTGAACTGGGAATGGCATCGAATTAAAAAACGAAGTTGCTTCTCTTACTTGTTCAATGGTCTTTGCTGAAAGAGCAATAACCAATTCATTTAAACTCGTGAGGCTTTTTAAAACTTCTTTTATATCTTTTAGTGCTGGACGTTCAAACTCTTCATATAAACATGGGATTAATATACTAGTTGATCTTTTTTTTAGTCTTTTATTTAATTCTTTTATTAAATCACTAGTTACACCGTATTCATGTATTGTTGTGATTAACCCTTGTTGAAAGTCCATTTTCTATTTGATGTGCAGAATAGTGTTAATACTTCGATGATTTTTTCAAAGTGAAGCAAATTGATTCAGAGAAAAAATTAGATAGATTGAATCTTCGTAAATTGTTGGAAACAATTTATTCAAGTAATACTACAGAAGAAATTAATTTTATTTCAAATCAATTATTACAGATTTTAGATGATTTCTCAGAGAAATCTTCTTTTGAAGAAATAAGTTATAACGAACGTTGGGATGAATCTTATTCGGTTTTAATAACATATGCTGATTCTGTTTATAAAAATGGTGAATCAACATTAATAACACTTCGAGAATTATTAAGCAAACATTTTGGAGGCCTTTCTAAAGTTTTGCATATTCTTCCATTTTTGAAATCTACTAGTGATGGAGGTTTTGCAGTTTCAAGTTATGAATGTTTGGAAGAAAAATTTGGAAATTGGAATGATCTTAAAAATATTTCTCAAAAACATATTCTGATGGCTGATTTGGTACTGAATCATATCTCATCTTCTCATCCTTGGGTTCAACAATTTATTAATTCCCAAGAACCCGGAATTTCAAATATTTTTTCACCGGACCATAATCTTGATTGGACAAATGTTGTTAGACCTAGAAGCTCATCTTTATTTTCTAATTTAAATACAGAGGATGGTCCGAAACACGTTTGGACAACTTTTGGTCCAGACCAAATTGATTTGAATTGGCATAACCCAAAGATGACTATTTATTTCTTATCTATAATTATTAATTATTTATCTCATGGAGTTAAATGGTTTAGGCTCGATGCTGTAGGTTTTATTTGGAAAGAATCTGGCACTACATGTTTACATTTGCCAAAGGCTCATTCAATTGTAAAAATTCTACGAATTCTTTTAGATAACCTTCTTTCCGATGGATTATTAATAACTGAAACTAATGTTCCTCAGAGTGAAAATCTCTCATATTTAGTTACTGAAGATGAGGCTCATATGGCATATAATTTTCCTTTGCCTCCTATTCTATTAGAAGCAATTATTACTTCTAAAGCAGATATTCTGAATTCTTGGATTTTTAAATGGCCAGAGTTGCCAGAAAACACAACTCTTTTTAATTTTACAGCATCACATGATGGAGTTGGATTGAGAGCTTTAGAGGGACTCATGAATGAACAGAGAATTAAAGAATTATTAATTAATTGTGAGAAAAGAGGAGGTCTAGTAAGTCATAGACGCTTATCAAATGGAGAGGATAAGCCTTATGAGTTGAATATTAGTTGGTGGAGCGCTATGGAAGACTCTGGTATAGATTCAAATCGCTATCAGTATGAACGATTTTTATTAACTCAATTAATAGTTTTAGCTCTTAAAGGTGTCCCAGCTTTTTACCTGCCAGCTTTATTGGCATCAGAAAATGATATTAAAAGTTTTTCCTTAACGGGTCAAAGAAGAGACCTCAATAGAGAGAAATTTGACTATGAAAATCTTTCATCGATATTGGATAATCCTGAGTCTAATGCTAATAAAAATTTAGAATATCTTAGAAATGCTATGAATGTGAGATCGAATCTAAAACAATTTCATCCTGCTTCGCAAATGGAATGTTTATCTTACGGTAGAAGTGATATTGTTGTAATTAAAAGGGGGAAAGGACTCGAATCTGTCTATACGATACACAACATTACAGATAATAAGATAAATTATCAATTATATGATCAAGATCTTACAGAAACAAATACAAATAATCTTAGTATGCGTGATTTGCTAACATCCAATAAATATAATTTGAAAAATATTAGCCTTGATCCTTTTCAAGTCATTTGGCTTAGTTATTTGTAATGATTGAAAATTCTTCTATTTGGGTTGTGAGCGATGTTGATGGAACTTTAATGGATCATTCATACGATCTTACTCCAGCAAAAGAAACTATTAATACCTTAAAAGATTTATCTGTGCCTGTTATACTTTGTACGAGCAAAACTGCTTCGGAAGTAAAGGTTATTAGAAAGGAACTTGAATTAACTGATCCTTATATTGTCGAGAATGGCGCAGCAATATATGGTGAATCAATTAAAAATGAAACATTCGAAATTATTCTAGGAGAAAAGTATGAAGTTCTTGAAGAAATTTTGAGGAAAATTTCTAAAGAGATTAGTTACAATTTAATTCCTCTAAATAATCTTTCTGATCAAGAAGCTACCGAACTTACTGGATTAAAAGATAATTCATTAACTTTAATGAGAGATAGACATTGGAGTATGCCATTTTTGAATCCTCCTGATATTCTTGAAGAAAAAATTAAAATTTGTTGTAAAAGATTTAAAGTTGAAATTTTTAAAGGTAATAGAATGAGTCATTTATTGTCAATTAATTCAGATAAAGGAAAAGCAATAAATGAACTTAAGAAATATTCAAATAATCCAAATATTAAAATTATAGGTTTAGGAGATTCTCCTAATGATTTACCTTTATTAGTTAATTCAGACTTTAAAATTGTTATTCCAGGTATAAATGGCCCTAATTTAAGTTTATTAAATAAATTAAAAAATTATGAATTTACTATAGCTGAGAGACCTAATGGTCATGGATGGAAGCATGAAATATCAAGGTTAATTGATATATTAAACCTTAGAAAATAAGTGAAAGTTTCAAATATTAACTTCCCATTAGATAAATTTGAAAAATTAATTATTAAAATTGGATGGGATTCCTTACAAGATTGGATCAGTTTTTGGAATATTAAAAAAGATCGTCTTTTAATTAATGAATATTGGGATGACAATGTAAAGGAAGATTGGATCTGGGGTTTGGCTTTACCTCTTTTATCTCAGGCATATAACTTCAAACAAAATTTTTCAGAAAGGAAAATAATTGGTATTTCCGCCTTACCAGGTACTGGGAAAACAACATTGGGAAAATGGTTGGAAGCAATATCTTTAAAACTAAATTTTAAAGTAAATGTTATTTCTATTGACGATTTTTATTTACCATCTGAGGAGATGAAGTTAGCAATAAATAATAATCCTTGGAATGTTTCTAGAGGATTCCCAGGAAGCCATTCAGTTCACTTAATGCTAGAGACTTTATTAAATTGGAAGGTTGATGGGCATTTAAAGGTTCCAGTTTTTGATAAATCATTAAGGAATGGTTTAGGAGATAGATCTCATTGGAGGACAGACGATCCGGATTTGTTAATTATCGAAGGATGGTTTTTAGGAGTTAAACCTATTTCTAATTATTGTGATGACTATACATTAATATCCCCTTCGTTAACTTCTGAAGAATCTTCTTATATATTAAATATTCAAAGAAATTTAAAAGAATATTTAGATATTTGGAATTTAATAGATACTATTTGGCAATTAAAACCTCTCAAATTTGAATATATGAATTTATGGAAATTAAATCAAGAAAAAGATATGTTAAAAAAAAAGGGAAAAGCACTTAAGGATTTGCAATTATCAAATTTTTTGAGAATGCTAAATGTATCTATTCCAAAAAAGAGTTTTGATGAAGTTAATTCTGATGTTTTGTTTTTGATTAATCAAGAAAGAAAATTAATTGAAGTTGGTTTAAATTAAAAATTTATTATTTTTTATTTATTTTAAGTAATGTTTTATACATATTTTTTTTTAAATCTTTTGTTTAATAAAAATAATTTTTATTTTAAATGGTTGAGTTTTCTTACAAAAACGAAAGTTGTAGGATGATTGTTTTGAGATGTATTGGTTCTTCTAATTTTTTTTTAGAAAGAGTATTATTTCCAACTGATATAATTACTTTTATGGCTCCAAATGATTCGCGAGTAGAAATATGGGGAAATGAGTTGTATGGACCTAAACTTGAGGAAAGAATAAGAATTTCATCGGATAATGAAGATTCGAGATTAGTTGCTTAACTTTAAATATTAAATAATTTTTTTTCGTGTAAAAATTTTTGGAAAATAATTAAATTAATTTTGATATTATTAAAATATTTTAACTGAAGATTAAACCTTATATTATATATTAAATTTGATGTGTTTATATTCTTATGTTATATCTCTAGTATTAATTTTTATTGGTTTAGGAACATTTATAACCTAATCATGAAAATTTTACTAATTATTTATTCAATAGTTCATTTAAAGATTATTTTAAATTAATCTTTTCTAATTCAATTAAAATTTATTTTCAGATTATGGATCTTACAACTGCTTTATTTTTTTTAAGTTTTCCATTTGTAGCATTAACGTTATATTTTGGAACTAAAAATGATTTTTATGAAAGTGAAAATTATAAGGGTGACGGATGTGCCCATGATGTCAAAAGATAAATCTATTATTTATTTCCACTAAAAACACAAGTCCATTTACTATCAAATTGCCATACAGGTTTATATATTTTCTCAGAAATTTCTTTACCTGTTTTTTTACATGTCTCTAAATCTTTCATTGGAATAGAGTGTAATTATAGACTAATTATTCCACTTACTAATGTTCTTCCTCCAGGTCCTTGTCTATAAAGTTCCAATAACTAGTCAACAATTTGGTTTAACATCTTTGGAAATTAAAAATACAGATAAACGATTATGAATTTAATAAATAATTTATTCTTCATAATTTATTTTTTTCTTTTGCTTATATAATGTAAATTATATTATTTAATTTTGAAGTACTTTTATACATAAATATTTGGAATATTTAAAATTTATTTTATACGGATTAATTCAAGGTTTAACAGAATTTATTCCTGTTAGTAGTACAGCACACTTAAAAATCATATCTTTATGGTTCGGAATTGAAGATCCTGGTACATCTTTATCAGCTATTATTCAACTAGGCAGTGTTTTTGCTATATTTTGGTACTTTAGAAATGATATCTTTATTTTTAGGAATTCATCTTCAGAAAATATTTTAGATTCTTTTTTATTAAAAAAATTATCAACTTCTATAATTATTGGTACTCTCCCAATCATTATTATAGGTTCTTTTATAAGTTTTTTTATTCCTTACTTTTTAGATAACAATCTCCGTTCAAACTTTTCTATAGCAATAATATCCTTATTAATGGCTGTTTTAATGTTTTTAGCTGATAATTCGAGCAATAAATTTATTAACTTAAGAAATCATAATTATCTACATAGCTTTTTAATAGGCCTTGTACAGGCATTTGCTATAATTCCTGGCGTATCTCGTTCAGGTATTACTATTTCTTTGGCACTTTTATTCGGTTGGGAAAGAAAAGATGCCGCGAAGTTTTCTTTTCTTTTAGGTATACCTGCTATTTCATTAGCTGCTTTCCTTCAGTTAATATTTTCTTTAAATCAATTTTCATATTTTAGTTTTTTTCCTTTAATAATTGGACTTACTACCACATTCTTCTCTTCTTTATTAGCAATAGATTTTTTAATAAAATATATATCTAAAAGAGGAATGAAAATATTTATATACTATAGAATTATATTTGGTATTTTGATTCTTTTGAATTTATAATTTCTTTGGAACGTTAAATATTATCTTTACTGTCTTACGCATATGATTTTAAATCAATTCTTGATATCTATTAAATTAGGAGAGGTTGAAGTTGGAAATATTACTTTATTTTTTCTTATATTTTTTTCATCATTTACATTCATTGCTGTTGGTATTAGTTCGTATAAATTATACAAATCTTTAATAAATGATGATGTTGATAATTAATCGGAACGGCGGGATTTGAACCCACGACCCCCACTACCCCAAAGTGGTGCGCTACCAAACTGCGCTACGCCCCGTATCATTACTATAAAGATTAAGAAGGACTACTTGTTAGTCTTTATAGGTTTATTATCAGACATCAATACACACTTATCAACTTCCCAATTAAAGTTTTCCCAGATTTTATTGTTTAGCTTGTAATTACTACCAGTAAACGACCCTAGTTTTACTTTTGTTGGAGATGCCGAGCAATATTGTCTACTTCCTTCTATAGCCAAGTATTGTTGATGATAATCTTCAGCGTAATAATAAGTGTCAATCATTTTTATTTCTGTTTCAATTAATCCAAGACTTTTTTTATTAAGTTCTCTTTGATATTCTTCTTTACTTGATTGTATTATGTCTCTTTTGTTTTTATTTGTATAGTATATCGTAGATCTATATTGAGAACCTATATCATTACCTTGTCTATCTTTCTGAGTTGGATTATGACATTCCCAAAACATTTTTAATAGATCACTAATATCTATTTTATTTTTATTCCAAACAACTCTTACTACTTCTGCATGCCCAGTTAAACCAGAACATACCTCATAATAAGTAGGATTATTTTTAACCCCTCCTGCATAACCAACAGAGGTTGTTACTACTCCAGGAAGTTTCCAAAAACATTTTTCTGCACCCCAGAAACATCCGCATCCAAATATAATTTCGTCCTCTTGAGAGTTGGGATCTTTTTTGATATCAGTATTTAATATTCTATGAATTGAGTTAGTTTTATCACTAGGAATTGAATTTTTGTTATTCATGAGGAGTTTTAGCAATTTAAGCATACTTAAGCAATTTATCTTATGTTGAAAATTGATTTTAGCTCTCTATTTTATTAGTTGCTAATTCTCTTTCCCAAAGATTTTTATATAGACCTTTTTGTTTAATTAGATCTTCATGGATACCTTCTTGAACTATTAAACCTTTATCCATTACTAGTACTCTGTCACATGTTGCTGCTACAGATAATTGGTGACTGATCATTATTATTGTTTTAGTTCTATTAGCCCTCATTTCCTCAATTATAAATGAAGCTGTTTTGTTATCTACACTAGCCAAAGCATCATCTAGTACAACTACAGAAGAATCAACTAGTAATGCTCTACCTAGTGCAGTTCTTTGCCTTTGACCTCCACTTAATGTGATACCTCTTTCTCCGACAATAGTTCTAAATCCTCTTGGGAAATTATCAATATCATCTATCAAACCAGCTTTTGATGCGCTTTCTCTGACTAATTCCATAGAGGCATTTGGTTCTCCAAAGCTTAGATTTTCAGAAATTGTTGAAGTAAATAAAAAGGCTTCTTGAGGAACAATTGATATATTCTTTCTTAAATCTCCTAATCTTATATTTTTTATATCAATATCATCTAAATATAATTGCGCGTCTGGTATCTCAATTATTCTGCCAAGAGATTTAGCTAATGTCGTTTTTCCACAACCTACAGGTCCAACTATCGCAATAAGTTCTCCTGGGAAAATTTTGAAGTTCAAACCATTTAATGAATTAAATTTAGATCCTGGATATTTTATTGTTAAATTTCTTGCTTCTAGAAAACCTTTTATCTTCTTCTTTAAGAATTTTGTGCCTTTTTTATCTACTATATTAGGATTATTTTGGAATATTTCTTCTACACGATCTAAACTTACTTGTCCTAGTTGAAATGTATTTAATGTAAAGCCTAAAAGTGCCGTTGGGAATACTAGCCTTTCTACATATAATATAAGAGCTACTAATCCACCAATTGATATAAACCCATTTTCTAATTGATATGTTCCTAAAGCTAGTAAAATCAATAATGAAATTGATGAAATGCCTTGTAAAACTGGAAATAAAGTACTTGCAGTTCGTGCAAGTTTTATTGCTGAATTACGATAATTCGTGTTATAAATATTAAATTCTTTTTTTTCTGCATTTTCTTGACCATAAATCTTAATTGCACTTATACCAGAAAGATCCTCTTGAATTAAATCGCTTAGTTTAGATAATGATTCTTGCTGTGCTTTTCTTTGACTTACCATTCTTCCTCCAAATAGGCTTACTAGTCCAAGAATTATTGGGAAAATCATTAATGCAGATATTGTGAGTGGTTTATTAATTACAAACATTGAAGGTATTGTTAGAGAATAAGCAAGAACAATATTGCATAAACTTAATACAGTAAAACCAAGCAACCTTCTTATATTTTCAATATCACTTGTAGCTCTGCTAATAATATCGCCACTACCTTTTTTTTGAATCCATTCTGGATCTTGAATAAGTAAATGATCGAAAAGTTTTTGTCGAAGATTTACTTCTACCTTTCTTCCTATTCCAAAAACTATCTGCCGTGAAAATAACCTAATTAGACCCATGCATGTTGCAAGAAAAATTAGCCAAATTGATTTTGTAATTACGAATCTCGAAGAAAATACATTTTGCAATTGATCAATAATATTTTTTACTTCCAAAGGTATTAAAACACTTAAAATATTTACTATAAGAAGAGCTATTGCACCATATAAAAATTCTTTTTTATATGGTTTAAGATATTTTTTTATTATTTTCAACTTTATGGTTTTCATTTAATTTTTCCAATATGATTAAGATAATGTTTCATTTTTAAATATGTGAGCTAATTTTATAAATGATTTAGTATTTATTTTATGAGTAACGAACAAACTCATCCTCTGCATGAAACAGATAAGCATATTATAGATTCTCTTATCACAAAGGAAAATCCAGAAGATATAGATTTTATTAATTTAGCTAGATTGATAAATCGATATTCAAAATTCCCTGGTGAAATTGAAATCCAAAATGATATTCAAAAAATTCTTAAATTCTGGAAAATTTCTGAAAATGATCTTTTTTCTAAAACTAGAATTATTTGGTCAAATAAATTCAGGCCTTCTAATACCTCTAAAGAATTAGTTGGATCAGGATTCGATACTTCTAACTAGATCTTATAGTCATATTTTCACTCTTATAAATATATGTCTTTTAATAAAACAAATTCTGAAATACTTAATCAATTACTTCATGGAGAAAACCTAGATGAGCTTACTTCTAGAGTTTTAATGAAAAGATGGCTTAATGATGAAATATTAGATGTTCAAACGGGAGCTTTTTTGACGGCATTAAGAGCAAAGGGTTCTACCGGGATAGAATTATCTTCCATGGCAGAAGAACTTTTAAATGTTTGTAAATTGCCTGTGGCTAGACCAGATTTGTTTATGGTAGATACATGTGGTACTGGTGGTGATGGGGCTAATACATTCAATATATCAACTGCCGTTTCTTTTGTAGCAGCATCTTGCGGAGTGAATATTGCAAAACATGGAAATAAAAGTGCTAGTGGTAAAGTTGGCTCAGCAGACGTTTTATTAAATCTTGGAATAAATTTAAATGCTTCCTTAGAAAATGTTATTTCTGCAATAGATGAGATTGGAATAACCTTCTTATTTGCCCCGGTTTGGCACAAATCATTAATTAAATTAGCACCTTTGAGAAAGGCTCTTGGCATTAGAACTATTTTTAATCAACTTGGACCTTTGGTAAATCCATTAAGACCTAATGCTCAAGTATTGGGTGTCGCATCTGAAGATCTTTTGGAACCAATGGCAACTGCTCTTTGTAAAATGGGTATGAATAGAGCTATAGTTGTTCACGGTTCTGGAGCTCTTGATGAGGCCTCACTTCAAGGAGATAATAAAATTATATTTGTAGATAATGGTAAATTAACTAAATCTATACTTAATATTTCTGAGTTTAATCTTGCAAATATTCCTAATAGTAAGCTTGTAGTATCTGATAATGAATCTAATGAGGAGATATTAGAATCTATATTAAATGGTTCTGGCCAATTAGCTCATAATTATGTTGTAGCATTAAACACAGCATTAGTCCTTTGGGTCGCAGGAGTAGAAGACAATTTACATGAAGGATTTAACCAAGCTTTATTTTCAATAAAAGAAGCAACTCCTTGGAAAAAATTTGTATTATTAAGAAGTTTTCTTTCCCCAGAAGAATCAATTTAAAAAATGAATAATCCGCATAAGAAAAATGCAAAATTAGTTCTAAGTAACGGGATTACTTTTCCGGCCTTTTCTTTTGGAGCTTCTGGAACAACAGTTGGTGAAATTGTTTTTAATACAGGAATGACAGGTTATCAAGAGGTAATAACTGATCCAAGTTACTATGGTCAAATTCTTACCTTTACTTATCCAGAAATTGGTAATACTGGAATAAATCATGAAGATTCAGAATCCAGTATTACAGTTAAGGGTATAATTGTTCGTAATTATTCCTCAAATAGATCAAATTGGAGATCAGTAAAAAGTTTTAATCAATGGTTAATTGAACAAAATGTCATTGGACTTTATGGAATAGATACTAGAGCACTGGTAAAAATTTTAAGATCTAATGGTTCTATGAATGGACTTATTACATCAGAAGATAAAGATATAAAAAGTTGTTTAAAGATTATTTCTGATACCCCTAAAATGGAGGGTTTGAATTTATCCAAGGAAGTAACAACAAAAAAGAATTATTCATGGATAACTACCACAAAAACTTATTTTGACATAAGAAAAAAGAAATCACATGAAGTTAAAAAGTTAAAAATAATAGCATTAGATTTTGGAATAAAGCAGTCAATTTTAAACAGACTTGTTTCTCATGGATGTGAAATTTTAGTTTTACCTTACACTTTTTCGTTTGAGGATATTTTAGCTAAGAAACCTGATGGAATATTTTTTTCTAATGGTCCAGGAGATCCAGCTACCGTTTCTGAAGGAATTAATTTAGCTAAATTACTTATAGATTACGGAAAGATTCCTATGTTTGGGATTTGTCTAGGTCATCAAATATTTGGATTAGCGTTAGGAGGTTCTACATATAAATTACCTTTTGGACATCGAGGTTTAAATCATCCTTGTGGTAAAAATAATAAAATAGAAATAACTAGTCAAAATCATGGTTTTGCTATTGATGCTGATTCTCTCCCAAAGGATATAGTTAAAATAACTCATTTTAATCTTAACGATAATACAGTAGCTGGATTGGAAGTGAATAATAAACCTATATTTAGTGTCCAATATCATCCTGAAGCAGGACCTGGTCCACATGATTCAGATTACTTATTTAATAAATTTGTTTCTCTAATGTTAGAAAGATGTTGACATATTGTTTTCTTTTGATTTGATAATTACATTTGATGAATTATTTTTTTGGAGGGATTAAGTCATAGAAGAATTCCAAAAGCTAACTGTTTCTTTAAGAGGAAACATCGATGTAAAGACAAATATTATTGTTTTTACTTTTAAAGGTCAGCTTGACGCATTTTCTGAAAAACAATTTAAGAATTTTGTAACTAATAAACTTAGAAATGATTCAAAGGCCATGCCATTTGTAATTGATCTATCAAAAATTGATTTTCTTGACTCTAGCGGCCTAGGTGCTCTTGTTCAGACTTCTAAAGAATGTAAAAAACTTAAAGTAGGTTTTTCTGTTGTTGGAAATTCTAGAGTTGCCCAAACCATTAAGCTCGTTCGTTTAGGTGAATTTCTTAATTTAAAATCCACCCTTGAAGAAGCATTACTTAATTTAAAAAGTTGAATTATTGGATTAAAAATCTTGTCCCATATGGTTCTCCAGAAGAAATCGGTGTAATACAGCTTGCTTGGCTTGGAGATTCAGTTTGGGAACTTCATCAAAGATTAAGGTATGTTCATTTTCCATTGAAATCAAAAGAGCTCCATTTATCAGTAGTAAATGAAGTAAAAGCAAATGCTCAATCAAAATCTTTAAGTCAAATTGAACATTTATTAAATACTTTTGAAATTGATTTGATTAGAAGAGCCAGAAATAAAACTAAAAGATATCCCAAGTCTGCAGATCCCTCTATATACTCAAGAGCAACTGGTTTCGAGACTCTTATTGGTTGGCTATTTCTAAAAGACCCAAAAAGATTATCAAAATTTTTTGAATATCTAGAAAAAACAATCTAACTCATCTATGAAAAACTATTCCAAAAAAGACTATTCAGAAAATAAAAGAAAAAACTACACTAAAAGGTCAGAATCTAATAAGTTTTTGAGACCATCAAATTCTTCAGATGAAAATTATTCTTCAATAAAAAATACTTTTGGTAAAAAACCCAAAAATCATAAAAATCAAATTAGTAAAATAAAGTCAGATGATAAAAAGGATAAAAATAACCTTACTTCAAGTAATAAAAATTTTTCTTATAAATCTAATTCCAGATTTCATTCTAAAAATACTGATTTAAATCTTCAACAATTTCCTAATAAAAGAAATTTTGATGATTGGATATGGGGAAAACATTCTGTTTATGAAGCCTTAATTAGTGAGAGACCTATTAATAGAATTTGGTGTACATCAGAAATTATTTCTTCAGAGAAGTTTTATATATTACTTAAAGATCTAAAATCAAAAGGTGTTCTAATAGAAGAGGTCTCTTGGAATAGGCTTTCTCAATTGACTTTTGGCGCGTCACATCAAGGTCTGGCAATTCAATTAGCACATAAAAAATCTATATCTTTAGATAAATTAATTGATTTATCTAAAACTAATTGCAAAAATCCAATTATTATAGCCTTAGATGGAATAACAGATCCACATAATTTAGGAGCTATCATAAGGTCTGCAGAAGCTTTTAATTGTAAAGGTATTATTCTTCCTCAGAGAAGATCTGCAGGCTTAACTGGAACAGTTGCAAAAGTTGCAGCAGGTGCTTTGGAGCATATTCCTGTAAGCAGAGTTGTAAATTTAAATAGATCACTAGAAGAACTTAAGAGAAATAATTTTCTTACAGTAGGATTAAGCGGGGATAGTCAATTGCCAATTTCACGATTTAATGAAAAATCTCCCATTGTAGTGATAATAGGATCAGAAGATAAAGGAATATCTTTACTTACCCAGAAAAAATGTGATTATCTTTTACGAATTCCTCTTAAAGGTAAAACTTCCAGCTTAAATGCCTCTGTTGCAGCAGCTATATCCTTATTTCACTTAACTAGTAATTAGATATTATTCAAAATTAATTTTCATTTTAAATATTTATCAAATATTATTGTTTCAATACATTTGCAGGATTATTAAATATTTATTGAACTTTTGCTTTTAAATTGTATAGAATTTAACAAGAATTAAAAAGGTCTTAAATGACCAGAACATTGATTAGAAAACTTGGAAACAAATTTGGTTTAGCCTGGTGGGCTAAAATTGAATCAGAAAAACCCTTATCCACATATTGGTATGGTCCTTTTCTAACAAAACGAAGCCTTAATGCAAATCTAATTTCTTTTATTGAAGATCTTCAAGATGAAGGTTCAGTTAACATTAAACATAATATTGTTAGATGTAAAAAAGAAGAACCATTAACTATTTATTAATCATTATATTTTCATAAAAAGCTTACTATATATGAACTTTAAGTTTTTACGAAATGAAATTATAACCGGCAATGCTTCAGTAAAAGAAATAGTAAATGATTTTTTCTCCAAAATTGAAGAAATTAATCCTAAAATCAATGCATATATATGTACAACAAGAGATCTTGCAGAATCTCAAGCCAATAAGATAGATAAATTAATTCAAAATGATGAACGACTCCCTCCTCTAGCTGGTTTGCCAATAGCCATAAAGGATAATATTTGTACAAAGGGAACCGTTACTTCTTGTTCAAGTAATATGCTCAAGAATTTTGTTGCACCATATGAATCTACAGCTTCTAATAAATTATGGTCTTCAGGAGGTATATGCTTAGGAAAAACAAATTTAGATGAATTTGCAATGGGAAGTTCTACAGAGACGTCAGTATTTGGAGTTACTTCAAATCCATGGGATATTAATAGAGTCCCAGGCGGAAGTTCTGGTGGTAGCGCTGCTTCAGTGGCGGCAGGCTTATGTGCCGCCGCGATAGGTTCTGATACTGGAGGCTCAATTAGACAGCCAGCATCTTTTTGTGGAGTAGTAGGACTTAAACCTACTTATGGGAGAATAAGTAGATGGGGTCTTATTGCTTTTGCAAGTTCTTTAGACCAAATTGGCCCAATCACTAATACAGTTTCAGATGCAGCTGAAGTTCTCTATGCTATGTCTGGCAAAGATCCCTATGATTCCACATGTCTTAACAGGCCTGTTCCAAATTATTTAGATGATTTAAATAAATCTATAAAAGATTTAAAAATAGGAATTATTAAAGAGTGTTTTGATCACCCTGGACTCAATCCAGAAGTGAAAGAATCTGTTCTTTCCGGTGTAGATAGATTTAGAAATTTAGGAGCTCAAATTATTGACATAGAATGTCCAAGATTTAATGATGGAATAGCTACATATTATGTAATAGCACCATCGGAAGCCTCTGCTAATTTAGCTAGATACGATGGAGTTAAATATGGTTATAGATCTGATAGCGGATCCAACTTTTTGAAAATGACTTCTAAGAGCAGAGCTAATGGGTTTGGAGATGAAGTCCAAAGAAGGATTCTTATTGGAACTTATGCATTATCAGCCGGATATAGCGACGAATATTATAAGAAAGCACAGCGAGTTAGAACTTTGATCAGAAGAGATTTCGATAATGCTTTTGAAAAAGTTGATATTTTATTAACCCCTACATGTCCAACTACTGCATTTTTAAAAGGGGATTTTCTTAACGATCCCCTCTCTATGTATTTATCTGATCTTTTAACTGTTCCTGCTAATTTAGCAGGACTCCCTGCTATTAGTGTGCCATGCGGATTTGATAAAAATGGTTTACCTATTGGTCTTCAATTAATAGGTAATGTTTTAGAAGAGCATAGAATTTTGAATGCTGCAAATATATTTGAAATTGATGCACAAGTTATTAAGAATAAACCGTCGTTCTAAATTTGTATTAAAAATTAATTTGTATCGCTAAATTATAGATCTTTTAAAAATATTCTTTATCTTATATATATGAATTAATTGAATATGGCTTTTGTTCCTCTACATAATCATAGTGACTACAGTCTTCTAGATGGGGCAAGTCAAGTTTCTAAAATTGTTGATAGAGCTTCAGAGCTTGGAATGGATTCTATTGCTTTGACTGATCATGGAGTAATGTATGGAGTTCTTGATTTAGTCAAAAAGTGTAAAGAGAAAGGAATTAAACCTATTATTGGTAATGAAATGTATATTATTAATGGCTCTATTAATGATCCTCAACCGAAGAAGGAAAAAAGATATCATTTAGTTGTTTTAGCAAAAAATCATATTGGATATAAAAATCTTGTAAAGTTAACAACTATTAGCCACTTAAATGGGATGAGAGGTAGAGGAATATTCTCTAGGCCATGTATAGATAAATTTCTTTTAAGTCAATATAAAGAAGGTCTTATCATTTCTACAGCCTGTATTGGTGGTGAAATCCCTCAAGCTATTTTAAAGGGGAAGATAGATTTAGCTGAGAATATTGCGCTTTGGTATAAGAAATTACTTGGAAATGATTTTTATCTAGAAATTCAAGACCATGGTTCTATAGAAGATAGAATTGTGAACGTTGAATTAATAAGAATTGGAAAAAAACATCAAATAGAAGTTATTGCAACAAATGACTCCCACTATATCTCTAATATGGATGTAGAATCACATGATGCTTTGCTTTGTGTTCTTACTGGAAAATTAATAAGCGACCAAAAGAGATTGAGATATACAGGTACAGAATATATTAAGAGTGAGAAAGAAATGCTTTCACTTTTTAAAGATCATATAGATGATGAATCAATAAAAAAAGCAGTAAATAACACTGTTGAGATTTCAAGAAAAATTGAGGATTTTGATTTGTTTGGTACCTATAGAATGCCAACATTTCCGCTTAAAGAGGATAAAGATTCATTGTCTCTTTTGACAAGGATATCAACTGAAGGTCTTTTAAAAAGACTTAAAAAATCTAGTATTGAAGAGGTTAGTGAAATATATAAAAAAAGATTGTCATCGGAATTAGAAATAATTAACGATATGGGCTTCCCAGATTATTTTTTAGTCGTATGGGATTATATAAAATTTGCAAGAGATAATTCTATTCCCGTAGGTCCAGGGAGAGGGTCAGCAGCAGGATCACTAGTCGCATATGCACTTCAAATTACAAATATAGATCCTGTTGAGCATGGTTTACTTTTTGAAAGATTCTTAAATCCTGCCAGAAAGTCAATGCCTGATATTGATACTGACTTTTGCATCGATAGGAGAAACGAAGTAATTGATTATGTTTCTAGGAGATATGGTGATGATAAGGTCGCTCAAATAATTACCTTTAATAAAATGACTTCCAAGGCCGTTTTAAAAGATGTTGCAAGAGTCCTAGATATTCCATATGGAGAGGCGGATAAATTAGCAAAATTAATACCAGTTGTTAGAGGTAAACCATATAAATTAAAAGAAATGATTGAGAAGAATTCACCTAGTCAAGAGTTTAGAGACAAATATATAAACGATGAGAGAGTAAAAAGATGGATTGATTTAGCACTTAGGATCGAAGGTACTAATAAAACATATGGAGTCCATGCTGCAGGGGTAGTAATAGCTTCAGATCCTTTAGATGAACTTGTACCACTTCAACGAAACAATGATGGTCAAATAATAACTCAATATTCAATGGACGATATTGAATCTCTTGGATTGTTGAAAATGGATTTCTTAGGTCTTAAAAATTTAACCATGATAGATAAGACAATTTCTTTAATAAAAGAATCTACTGGTCAAAAAATTAATATTAACGAATTACCTCATAATGATGATAAAACCTTTGATCTGATTGGTAGGGGAGATCTTGAAGGGATATTTCAATTAGAGTCATCTGGGATGAAGCAAGTTGTAAAGGATTTTAAACCTAATTCTCTTGAGGATATATCATCTATTCTTGCTCTTTACAGACCTGGTCCTCTTGATGCTGGTCTTATTCCAAAATTTATTAATAGAAAAAATGGTAAAGAAAAAATTGATTTCCCTCATCCTTTTATAAAATCCATTCTTACTGAAACTTATGGAATTATGGTTTATCAAGAGCAAATAATGAAAATTGCTCAAGATTTAGCAGGATATTCACTTGGTGATGCTGATTTACTTAGAAGAGCAATGGGAAAAAAGAAAGTTTCAGAGATGGTTAAACATAAGAATCTCTTCGTAGAAGGTTCTATAAAGAACGGTGTTGAAGAAAAGATAGCTAATGACCTTTTTGATCAAATGGTTTTATTTGCTGAATATTGTTTTAATAAAAGTCATTCAACTGCTTATGGTGCCGTCACTTATCAAACTGCCTTTTTGAAAGCTCATTTCCCAGTTGCATATATGGCAGCACTTTTAAGTGTTAATTCAGGCTCTAGCGATAAAATGCAGAGATATATTTCTAATTGTTATGCTATGGGAATAGAAGTTATTTCACCTAGTATTAATTTCTCTGGAATTGATTTCACCATAAAAAAAGATCAAATCCTATTTGGGTTGTCAGCGATTAAAAATTTAGGAGATTCAGCCATTAGAAATATAATTTCTAATCGTGAGAAATTAGGAAACTTTAAATCATTGTCAGATTTATGCGATCGTTTACCATCTAATGTTCTCAACAAGCGGAATTTAGAATCTCTAATTCATTGTGGTGCTTTAGATGAGTTTTCTGAGAATAAAAATAGAGCTCAATTATTTTCTGATCTTGAATATGTAATTGAATGGGCATCATCACGTAATCGTGATCGAATTTCAGGGCAAGGAAACTTATTTGACTCTGTTAAAACATATTCAGAGCCACAATTTTCGCAATCACAACATTCAAAGGTAGATGATTATTCACTTATTGAAAAGTTAAAATTAGAAAAGCAACTTTTGGGTTTTTATTTATCCGATCATCCATTAAAACATTTATCCAAGCCAGCTAAACTTGTTTCTCCAGTTAGTATTTCACATTTAGAGGAAGTAAAAGATAGAACAAAGGTTTCACTAGTAGCGATGATTCCTGAATTAAAGCAAATTACAACAAGAAAAGGAGATAGAATGGCTATAGTTCAATTGGAAGATCTGTCAGGTAGTTTTGAAGCAATTGTTTTCCCAAAAACATATTCAAGATTATCTGAATTCTTATTAATGGATACTAGACTTTTGTTTTGGGGCACTATTGATAAAAAAAGTGATAAAACTAAATTAATTATTGATGATTGTAGAGAAATTGATAACTTAAAAATGCTAGTTATCAACCTTGAAAGTTATCAAGCTTCAGATATAAGAGTTCATAATAAGATAAGAGATTGTTTAGTTAAATTCCGAGCAGCTAGAGAAAAATGCGGAATTAAGATTCCTGTATTAGCGGCCGTTAAGCAAGAAAATTCAATTACTTATGTAAAATTCGGAGAACAATTTTGTGTTGGAGATATTGTTGGTGCTTCTAAATTATTGGAAGAGAATTCTTTTAAGGTTAATTTGAAATCTTTAGTTTCTTAGTCTAATTACTTTCTTCAAAGTTTTGTGAGGCAGGCTTAAAAGCAGCTTTAGCTCTTTTTATATTCAATGGGATATTTTCTAGTCCCATAAAACTTCCAGGTTCTTTATCCCAACTAGCTGATAAAATTCCAAAACTTAAGCCAGCTAGGCCTAATAAGAAGAATAAAGCCGATATTGCAATAGTTGCTGAAGGAGCTATTTCTGCTATATTTTTTGTCACAATGATATAACTAACAATAAATACAGACATTCCTAAAATTGTAGGTATTCCTGTAGTAAAGAAAATCCTTCTTGCCATCCTGTCAGCTACATATTTTGGTATTCCACTATTTGAAGTATTTTTCTTAACAACGATGGGAGTTTTTTTATCTTTATTTTCAAAAACATCTTCCTCAGCTATTTTTTTCTTCCTTTTACTCGTATTCTTTTTGGTTTGTTTCTTTTTCATTAAAGGAAGTTATCCCCTTATTCCAATCTTTTTAACTAAATCTTGATATTTTTGTTCGCTTTTGCCTTTTATGTAAGAGAGTAATCTCTTTCTTTTCCCGATCATTTTTAGCAATCCTTGTCTTGATGAGAAATCATGAATATTACCTTGAAGATGATCACTTAATTTTGATATTCTTTCAGAAAGCATTGCTACTTGTACTTCAACAGAGCCTGTATCTGTAGTATGAACTTGGTGTGAGTCAATAATTTTTTGTTTTTCTGCTGTATCTAGAGACATAAAATTTATCTATGTAGCTTTATCTTACTATGTTATTGGCCTAAATTACTATTATTATCTAGATGGTTCATAGCAAGTTTTAATATATATTCAAATGAAATTTTATCTTTTTCTAGTATTGAATTTTTATTTTTATTAATTTCCTTGATAAGAATAGGAAATAATTTTTTAATTTCTTTATTTGTATAATTTAGAGACTGGAGTGTTAAATCAATATCTTGCAAAATTGAATTGATTTCATTGTTTTCTTTTAATAAATTACTTTTTTTTAATTCTTCATTGCCTTTTATTCTCATGTTTGATTTATTTTTTAACTCAAGGATTATTCTTTCAGTCATTTTTTGACCAACCCCTTGCACCGAACTAATTAATTTCTTATCTTTAGAGTCTATTGCATTAATAATTTCATCTATAGAAAATTTGTTCAATAATGCCATTCCTATTTGTGAACCTAACCCCTTTATATTTAAAATTTCAGTAAAGAAATCCTTTTGATCTTTTGAAATGAAACCATATAAATAATCTGATTCTTCTTTTTTGATGTGTTTTAACCAGAATACTAAGCTTTGATTAGTTATTTCATTTGTCTTTAATTTAATATAAATAGACTCTAAAATCTGAATCTCATATCCTAATCCCTGACAATTTATTACAATATAAAATTTGTTATTAGTTTGCCATAAATCTACAAGCTCACCTTTTATCCAGCTAATCAATTAACCTCCAGCTGCGTCGCAACCAATTTTACTTCCAAGTACAGCACCTAGTGGAACAGCCCACCATCTTCCTTTTCCTCTTGACATTGTAGCTCCTGCCCCCCCGCCTAGGAGTGCTCCAGCTATTTTCCCATCAATACAATCATTATCATCTCTTTTCTCAGAATTATCTCCATCACATGGAATTTTCACATCTATTTCATAACTTTTTACATAGCCTGGATTTGATTTTGTCCCAGGAATATATTCTTCCCTATATTCAGTTCTAGTACATGTTACAGATTTAGGTGTTGAAGCATTCAAATGAACTAAAGGATAAAAAATAAAAAATAGTGCAAAAAAGTAATACTTCATATTGAAAATATCTTTTTTTTATTTTAAATGTTTTTAAGAATATTGCTAGTAGAGATAATAGTTCCTAATAAAACAAGTATAGAACCAAATATAAAATTGAAATTTATTAATTCACTAAAGAATAAAACACCCCAAATGGATCCAAAAAATACCTGTAAATAATTTATAGTAGAGGCCTCTGACGCAGGTAACTTCTTTAATCCTATAGTTAAAAAAGTTTGACCCAATTGTGTAAATATACCAATTCCTATTATCCAAAATAAATCATTTAGATTAGGTGTAACCCAATTTCCTAAAACAATAGGAAACAAAGTAATTACTGAAACTAACGGAAAATATTTAATTATTATAAAAATATCCTCAGTAGATGAAAGCTTCTTAACGGTTACGTAAGCCAAGGATGTGGATATTGCTCCAAGAAATGCAATAAGAATTGCAGATTTCTCAATCTCAACGTTTATATTTTCTAATTGTGATTGATTTAATATTACTAAAATGCCTAGCCAACCTAACATTAAAGCAATTAATGTATTCTTCGTTATTTTTTCATTTATAAATATACCTGCAAAGATAGATATGAAAATAGGATATGTATATTGAATAACTGTAGAAATACTAAGAGGCATATTTCTTATTGCGTAAAATATACATACTAATGCGACAGTTCCAAGGATTCCTCTCAAACAAAGTAATTTGCGATTTTTTCCCCATGGATTAATTTCTTTTTTCTTTAATATCCATGAAGTAATTAATAAACTTATCAATGACCTAAAAAAAACTAATTCATATATGTTTATCCTTTCATCAATTTGTTTTACACATACTGTCATCAGACTAAAGAATAATGAAGCAAAAACTAAATTAAACTTATTAAATAAATTATTTTTATCAACATATTTATAGAACTGCATTTTAAAAAAGTTTTATTGTGAAATTAAGTAGATTCTTTTTTGATTTTGAACTATAACGAATAAATTATTGCTTTTTTCAAATTAAATATTACATATGGTGCGTTCTATCCATCCAAGAACCATAGAGGAAGTTAAGGAAAAGGCAGATATTGTAGATGTTATTTCTGAGCACATTGTTCTAAAGAGAAAAGGTAAAGAGTTTGTTGGAATTTGCCCTTTTCATGATGACACAAAGCCATCTATGACGGTTTCTCCTTCTAAGCAATTCTATTATTGTTTTTCTTGTGGAGCAGGAGGTAACTCAATTAAATTTTTAATGGAGTTTACACGAGCTAATTTTTCAGATGTTGTTCTTTCTCTTGCTAAAAAAAATAATATAAATATAGAAAGTCTTGATGGTCCTCAGGACGAGGCTTATAAAAGACAATTATCAAGAAGAGAAGAGCTTTATAAAATTTTAAGAATATCAAAAAACTGGTTTAAATCTCAATTACATAATTCCTTGGGTAAAGAAGCTTTGAATTATTTAATATCCCAAAGAAAATTAAGTAGAAATATTATTAATGAATTTGAATTGGGTTTTGCTCCTAATTCATGGAATGATTTATTGAATTATCTTTTAAAGGTAGAAAAATTACCGTTAAATTCAATATTAAGTTCAGGAGTTGTTATTTCTAAAGATAATTCTGATAAAAATTATGACCGCTTTAGAAATAGATTAATTGTTCCAATTCATGATATGCAAGGAAGAGTGGTTGCCTTTGGAGGAAGATCTTTAGATGGTCAGGAACCTAAATATCTTAACTCTCCTGAATCAGATGTTTTCGAAAAAGGTAAAATGTTGTTTGGATTCGAAAAAGCTTCAAGCATTATTAGAAAAAGTGATAAAGCAATTATCGTTGAAGGGTACTTTGATGTTATTTCTCTTCATTCAAAAGGTATTACTAATACTGTGGCCTCTCTTGGAACAGCGCTAAATAAATATCAAATATCACAACTATGTAGGTTTACTGATAATAAAAATATAATACTCAATTTTGATTCTGATAAAGCTGGCATACAAGCCACAAAAAGGGTAATAAAAGAAGTTGAGAATTTGTCACTTCACGATCAAATTAACCTAAAAATTCTTCAACTAAAAAATTTCAAGGATCCTGATGAATATTTAAATATACATACACCTGAAGATTATTTTAATTTAATTGATAAAGCTTCTTTTTGGATTGATTGGGAGATTGATCAGATTTTCAATAATAAAGATTTAACTAAATCTGATATTTTCCAAAGTGTTATTTCAGCATTAGTTAAGTTATTAAGTAAATTACCACAATCATCTACTAGAACTCATTATTTACAAAAAGTCTCTGAAAGATTAAGTCAGGGACAAGCCAGATTGGCGATACAGTTTGAGCAAGATTTAAGAAATCAGGTAAAAGGTTTTCGTTGGCATGGAAGATCAAAGAGATTTGAACAACCAAATGAAATTTCCAAGCGTGAAAAAAATGAATCTGAAATAATATTTTATTATCTCCATTGTCCTAATCTTAGGTTCTTTATTCGCGAGGAATTACTTAAAAGAGAAATTAATGATTTCAATTCCGACTACATTCGTATTATATGGGAAGCAATTTCAAAAATTGAAGAAGATAATTTAGGTACTAACTATTTAAAAAAATTTCAAAAATCTGATAGCCAAAAATTATCTAAAGAATTTTCAAGTCTTAACTTAATTTCTTTATTACCAGATCACTTGGCAATTAATAATTCTGAGTTATCAAACAAAATTAACATTTTTATTAATCCAAATGAGCTATTTTTAACTATGTTAAAAAGTCCCAAAAACAATTTACTGGGAACCCTATCTCTTCTTGAGAGGTACAAATCTCTAAAAAGATGCAGACACTTGATCGAATCTTGGAGTTCTCAACGATTAAAAACTTTAGAAAACTGTATATCTATACTAATAGATAATTCCTCCTCAGAAAACACTGATTCTAATAAAGAGATCGATGAACTTTTTAATGAGTTAAATTCAGATGCTATTAAATTTCAAGATTTATATTATACAGAAAGGCAACATATAAATTCTCTAGATAAGCAACGTTGTGGTAATTTTATTGCCAGCTAATAATCTCTTCTTGTTTTATAAACAATACTTTTTAAGCATTTCCTTTACTTTTTTTGGTTTGTCTTCCAAAATATAAGCCTCTACTTCCTTCGCGTAATTCCCTGCAAATTTTGAAGTTGAGAAATCTAATGCTTTTCTTTTACTCTTATTTAATTTAGTTTCTAATTTTTTTATATCGCCCACTGTTTTATTTCCATTACATTTTTGTACAACATGAGTTGCTTCATGCCTTAATGCTTTTCTTATGGCCCTTTCAGTTTTGAAATTATCCTTAATTGAATTGTTTTTTATTTCCTTGAAATTTGTTTTTCTTTTTGCATTTTCAGTACATATTACTATTTTATTTTCTTTAGGTTTGTGTAGACCCTTTATTTCTTTGTTTATTAAACATTCAATTTTATTTTCTTCAATAAGATAGTTTGCCTTTACTAATAATTCTAGAATTTCTTTATCTAATTTACTTAAAAATATAATAAATTCCATATTAATTTTTGTTTTTATATAACTATAGTTGGAATTTTTCTTATATCTGTTGTTGATGTGCGACTTAATAAATTTCTATTGATTGTCCATTCTTTTGTCTTTTTTGTAATCGCCCATGTAATTGCTTTTTTATTATATTTTTTATTCAATGAATCAATTGTTCTCATAAGATTTTCTGATTTCTTCATATCTTCCTGAGATTTGTAAGTGATAAGTGATTGCTGTAAATATTGGCATTTAGTTAGATCCTGCATTAAAACGCCCGCCTTTGATAATTTATACTCAGGATTATAAATTTCTTTAGATAATGCTACTACTATTTTTAAAATGACATTTGTGTTGTCTGTTGCATTTATAAGTTTTTTATGGACAATTCTTTGATAATTTTGACTTGAATATTTACTAGTTCTTGCAAATACACTAATGGCAGATGTTTGTAAGCTTTGACTTCTCATTTTTTCCGATGCTCTTACCGCATAAATGGCTAATGCTTGAGTTAAATCTTCTAATTTTGTGATAGGAGTACTGAAACTTCTACTCACCTGAATTTCTCTTTTTGACTTATTATTTTTTTCTACGGGTAGACATTTATAACCTTTTAATTCTAATTGCAATCTTTTCCCTATGATCCCTAGTTTCTTAAAGATTTCATTTTCTTTCATATCTATTAATTCTTGTGCGTTTTTAATACCTTTACTTTTTAACCAAATAGATGTTTGTTTTCCAATTCCCCAAATTTTATCTACACTAATTTCTTTAAAATAGCTATTCTCATCTTCTTTTCTAGCTAAATCAAATATTCCTGCTGAATAATCAATATTTTTAGCTAACTTGTTAGCAACTTTTGCCCTTACTTTGTTCTCCGCTATTCCTATTGTTAGGGTGATTCCTAGATTTTGATATGTTAATGTCCTTATTTCTCTTGCCCAAGGATATAGATTTTTATCATTAGGTCTAGAAATTGAGACAAAGGCTTCATCAATAGAATAAATCTCAATCTCTTCACAGTAATTTTTTAATAAATTCATTAGTCTCTTACTCATATCAGCGTAAAGTGAGTAGTTAGAGCTTAAAACTGCTACCTCTAATTTATTTAACCTTTCTTTCTCTTTGAAATAAGGGCTTCCCATTTTAATTTTTAAAGCGCGAGCTTCGGGACTTCTTGCAATAATGCATCCGTCATTATTAGATAAAATTACTAATGGTTTATTTCTTAAGTGAGGGTTTATACTTTGTTCACACGAAGCGTAAAAATTATTAGCATCTATAAGAGCTATTGCTTCAGTAATTGAAATATTCATAAGAAGCTATGTATTGAATAGATGACAACCCCCCATATCTGTATATCAATATGATTCTTAAATCTGAAGTCTGGATAATTAGGATTCTCTGCTTTTAAATATAATTCGTTGTTTTTTATGGACAATCTTTTTATTGTAAATTCTCCGTCTACCATCGCAATGATAATATTGCCTGTTTTAGCTCTTAAACTCTTATCTACTATTATTAAATCGTTATCTTTAATTCCTGCATTAACCATTGAGTGACCTTTAACTCTGAGAAAAAAAGTACTAAAAGGATTAGATATTAAATGCTCATTTAAATCAATATTTTCTTCTGTATAATCATCAGCAGGAGAAGGAAAGCCTGCGGATATTGAATCACTTAATAAGGGAATTTTTAATCTTTCAGAAGCTAAACCAAATGAATCCAAGACCTGTCATGATAGTATATATGTACTATACAGCAAAAGGTTTGGAATTGGTTGGTTGTTGGAATTTTATGTATTAATTTAAAATTAATTCTAACCTTTTCCTTTAGGCTCGATGGTAAGGGTAATTGCTAGAAATAGATAAGGCTCTATAAATTTGCTCCAATAAAATTAATCTAGCTAATTCATGAGGGAATGTTAGGCGAGAAAGACTTAGTAAAAGGTCAGATTGCTTTTTAACATCAGAACTAATACCATCAGCATCTCCAAGTAGAAAAATAATTTTTTTATTTTTAAAATTTAAAAGTAAAGAAGTAAGTTCAATAGAATTAAACTGTTTACCTTCCTCGGTGAGACTGATAATAATATTGTTTTTGAATCTAAGATTATTTATATTAAAACTCTTTAACTCATTAATGTTAAGAGCTGGCATTCTTTTTTTGTATTGATTAATTCCATCTCTAATCCAATTTTTTTTAATTTTCCCAATAGCATAAATTGATAATCTATTAGTCTGGAGCATCAGTAAATATTTAAATTAAGTTATTCTTCAAGAAGATAATTAAATTCATCATATAATTCTTCTTCAGTTGTTAAATTATTTGAATGATTAGCGATCTGAGAATTTGTACTAATGAGATCATTTTCAGAGTCTCTTAGTGAAAGATTTACTTTAGAAGTTTCGTTAAGGCTTTCTGCATTATCAATTAAAGAATAAAAAATTTCACTAGGATCTTCTAATTTAGTAGAATTTTTGATTTTCTCCTGATTTCCAATTGCATTTTTTCTAGTACTTATACTATTATCATTAGCTAAAGAATTATTTTTAATAAAATTATTGAGTTTATCTAAATTTTTCTTTGATAAGCTCATGATATAAATTAGATAATAAATGCATATTTAATTTAAACATATTATTTCTCCTTTTGATGAATTTTAAAACCCAATATCCAAAAAAAAAATTTGGACAACATTGGTTGGTAAATAAAAATATATTAGAGAAAATTAAAGAGGTGGCTGAACTTAATGCAAATGATTTTATTCTGGAAATCGGTCCTGGAAGAGGAGCTTTAACATCAAAGTTATTAGATTCAGAGATTAGAAAATTACACGCTATTGAATTAGATTATGATTTAATTGATTTTTTAAATGTTAAATTCAAAAATAACGACAAGTTTTCACTTCAACAAGGAAATATACTTTCAACAAATCTAAATTCATTTAATAATGAAATCACTAAAGTTGTAGCAAATATTCCATATAATATTACCGGACCAATATTGGATATTTTTGTAGGAAGATTAGGATTGATTAAGGATTACAATTATAAAAAAATAATATTTTTAATGCAGAAAGATGTTGTAGATAGGATTTTAGCAAAAGAAGGGAGTTCTAGTGCAGGAGCACTTAGTGTAAGAATGCAACTTTTATCTAAAATAAAAAAAATATGTGATGTAGAACCTTCTTCTTTTAGCCCACCTCCAAAAGTCTTTTCTTCTTTGGTTGTTTTTGAACCATTAAAGACAGAGTTAAGATTGGATATTATCTCGGAGAAATATATAGACAAACTTCTTCGAATTGCCTTTAATTCAAGGAGAAAAATGCTTAGAAATACACTTAAAGGAATATTTTCTAGAGATGAGATTAACAAATTGTCTGAAAAATCTAAAATTTGCTTGAATTTAAGACCTCAAGATATTTCAATTAATCAATGGGTTAATCTTGCGGAAAACTGTATTAAAATTAAAAAATAAAAATATAATTAAATGTCTCTATTATCTAAAAGAAAAATTAAAATAAAGTCCCCAGCCAAGATAAATTTACACCTTGAAGTTATAGGTAAAAGAGAAGATGGATTTCATGAATTAGCAATGATAATGCAAAATATTGATCTTTCGGATTATTTAGAGTTTGAGCTTAATCAAGAAGGTTCAATTAATTTAAAATCAGATTGCAATCATTTAAGTCTTAATAGTGATAATTTAATAGTTAAATCAGGATATCTAATAAAGGAAATATCAAATATAGATTTGGGCGCTAATATTTTTTTAAAAAAAAATATTCCTATAGGAGCAGGATTAGCTGGAGGTTCAAGTAATGCAGCAGCGACGCTAATTGGACTAAATAAATTATGGAATTTAAATCTTGACAACAATACATTGTTAACACTTTCTTCCTCCTTAGGTTCAGATGTTCCTTTTTTCATAAAAGGTGGAAGTCAATTATGTTTCGGAAGAGGCGAGATTCTAGAGAAATTAAATTATAAATATGAATATGGAGTTCTTCTTTTGAAAAATCCAAATGTTTCAATATCTACAGCCGAAACATATAAAAGTTATAGTAATCAGTTTGTAAAAGAAGATTATATTAGAACAGATCTAGTAGATAATATAAGAAATAATTTAAGAAAAAAGAGTTTAAAAGATTTTAATATTGAAGATAATTCGATAAAAATAAAAAACGACTTACAGTTAATTGTTGAGAAGGAGAATGATTCTGTACAGCAAGCATTATATTTACTTTCTAATTTAAGGGATGTCTTGACATTTTCAATGAGTGGATCCGGTCCAACATGCTTTGCTCTTTTTAAAGATTTTGAAACTGCGAATAAAGTTTTAAATAATAACTATAAAATATTCAAAAAAAAAGGTTTTGATTCATGGGCGTGTAAATTACTTGATAAGGGTATAAAAATCATATAAATTTACTTCAGAATAAATTTATGATTTTGGACGATCCAGCTAACAATATAGGAGAAAAGATTGATAATAAAAATACTCCTAAAAAAGGTCCTTTAAATTTTATTCTTGGTTCATTAACAAGTTTTTTATTGTTTATATCTTTTTATTTCATCAGTAATAAAATTGCAATTTATTTTGCATTACATAAACCCTCAAACTCATCTGAAATAGTCCAAAATATTTCCTCTAGTATTAACACGTTAATAATTGGTTTATCTTTTTTGCTAACGTTTTCTTTCGGCTTTATTGGTATAGGTCTTTTTATTGTATTTATTCGAAGTTTTTTTGTTAATAAAAGTTGAATTTCCAATATTATTAATAAAAGGCTTTAATTTCAATGACATTACATGATTTGGGACTTTTAATAATTTTGCTCTCTCCCGGTATGCTTTTATCAATATTACTACTGATAACTTTTGCAGAAGGAGGATAATTTAACCATAATGGTAAAATTTATATATGTAATTAATCAGGAAATTACTCGTGGCTGGAACCTTATTATTTAATGCTTTGAAAGAGGCAATTGATGAAGAGATGTCAAAAGATGTAAATGTATGTGTTATGGGTGAAGATGTTGGACAATATGGAGGTTCTTATAAGGTTACTAAAGACTTGTATGAAAAATATGGAGAATTAAGAGTTTTAGATACTCCTATAGCTGAAAATAGTTTTACTGGAATGGCAGTTGGAGCAGCAATGACAGGTCTTAGACCGATAGTAGAAGGCATGAATATGGGATTTCTACTTTTAGCGTTTAACCAAATATCAAATAATATGGGTATGCTTAGATACACAAGTGGTGGTAATTATAAAATTCCTGCAGTAGTACGTGGACCTGGAGGAGTTGGACGTCAACTTGGAGCAGAACATAGTCAAAGACTAGAGGCATACTTTCATGCAGTTCCGGGGATAAAGATTGTTGCATGCAGTACTCCTACAAATGCAAAAGGTCTAATGAAAGCAGCTATAAGAGATAATAATCCTGTACTGTTCTTTGAGCATGTACTTTTATATAATTTATCTGAAGATTTACCTAAGGGAGATTATATTTGCGCTTTAGATCAAGCTGATTTAGTAAAAGAAGGTAAGGATGTCACCTTATTAACTTATTCAAGAATGAGACACCATTGTCTTAAAGCTATAGAAGATTTAGAAAATAAAAATATAGACGTTGAATTAATCGACTTGATAAGCTTAAAACCTTTTGATATGGATACTATTTCTAATTCTATAAAAAAAACAAATAAAGTAATTATAGTTGAAGAATGTATGAAAACTGGTGGTATAGGAGCGGAATTAATTGCCTTAATAACAGAACAATGCTTCGATGATCTTGACGCAAGACCTATCAGATTATCTAGTCAGGATATACCTACTCCATATAATGGAAATCTTGAGAATTTAACAATAATACAACCACATCAAATAGTGGAAAAAGTTGAACAGTTATTTAATGGGAGTATTTAATAATGAAAAGAAGGCAAGGTTGGCTTTTTTTTATAATTTTCCTATTAACATTAGCAATTTATTTATTAATTAATTATCCCTTACAGTTAGGTTTAGACTTAAGAGGAGGCTCGCAATTAACACTACAACTAATAAAGGAAGAAGGGAAGGTATCTAAGGATGAACTTGAAGCTGTTAAAGCAGTTTTAGACAAAAGAGTTAATAATTTAGGAGTCTCTGAATCGAACTTGCAAACATTAGGGCGGGATCAATTAATTTTAGAATTACCTGGAGAACAAAATCCATTAGTAGCTTCAAGAGTATTGGGTAAAACTGCCTTATTAGAATTTAGGACTCAAAAAATTGGTACTAATAGTGAATTAAAAAAACTACAACTTCAGAGATTTAAAATAAATGATTTAATTGAAGAATATACCTTATTAGAACAAAATAAAATTGTTGATGATTTTAATAATATTAATTCACTCCTTAACGATATTCAATTAACTCTAAATTATTCTTCTACAAGTCAAGATTTATTTGGAAAATTAATTGATACTAAATTATTTATTAATAATCAAATTGCAAATCTATTTATTAAAACAGATTTATCTGGAAAGGATTTAATTAATGCTGGAAGAAGACAAGAACAATCAAATAATAATTGGGAAGTCTTACTAACATTTAGTAATGAAGGTGGTGAGAAATTTGCAGAAATTACTAAATCAATAGCTGGATCACAGCAATTATTAGCCATAATCCTTGACGGTGAATCTATTAGTGAGGCAAGTGTTGGTAGTCAGTTCTCAAATACTGGTATTACAGGAGGTTTAGCCACAATTAGTGGTAATTTTAGTGCTGAAGATGCCCGAGAATTAGAAGTTCAACTTAAAGGTGGATCATTACCCTTACCAATAGAAATAGTTGAAACAAATACTATTGGTGCTTTATTGGGATCAAAAAATATTATAAAAAGTCTTTATGCTGCTATTAGTGGATTGATTGTTGTAGGTATATTTATGATTTTAAATTATAGAATTCTTGGTTTTGTTTCTGTTATTTCATTAATTTTCTATGGATTATTTAATTTAGCTCTTTACTCATTAATACCTGTAACAGTAACCCTTCCAGGAATTTCAGGCCTTATTTTGAGTATTGGCATGGCTGTTGACGCTAATATTTTAATATTCGAGAGAATAAGAGAAGAATTAAAAAGAGGTAATACTCTTATAAGATCTATAGATAGTGGTTTTCAAAGAGCTAATTCTTCAATTATTGATGGCCATATAACTACTTTTGTTAGTTGTTTTGTTCTTTTCTTATTAGGAACAAATTTTGTTAAGGGATTCGCAGCTACTTTAGGTATTGGTGTTGCTATAAGTTTATTTACTTCTTTAAATTGCTCTAAAACTATTCTTAAATTTTTAACAACTTATCAATCCCTAAGGGAAAGAAATCTTTATCTTAAAAAGGAGAGTTTCCTTTGAAAATCTTAATTCTTTCGTTTTTATGAATTTTTTCAACCTAAATTTAATCAAAAATAAAAATAAGGTATTTAGTTTTTCATTATTTCTTATTTCTTTTAGTTTGGTAGGAATTTTATATTCAACTTTTAATACTACTTATAAAATGCCAATTAATCTCGGCATGGATTTTATAGGAGGTAATGAATTAAGAATTGAAAGAGTCTGTGAGAATGAATGCAGTAATATTTCTCCTGATAAAGTTGTAGAAAACTTAAGGAAGGTTTCAAATAATAAAAACCTAGTAAATAATATTAAATTACAATTTCAAAATGATTATAAATTAATATCTATTAGAACACCTTATTTAAAAATAGAAGAATCAAATAATCTCATTAATAATCTTGAAACTGTAATTGGTCCACTAAATGATGATTCAAAAAATACTAGATTAATAGGTCCTAGACTGGGGAAAAAACTACTTTTAAATTCTATAACTTCATTATTAGTTTCTTTATTTGCAATTTCTTTATATATAACTATTCGCTTTGATAGGAAATATGCATTTTTTGCATTAATTGCTTTATTTCATGACTTATTTATTGTTTTCGGTATATTTTCATGGTTAGGAATTTTACTTTCTATTGAGGTCAATAGTTTATTTGCAGTTTCTTTATTAACAATAGCGGGTTACTCAGTTAATGATACGGTTGTTATTTTTGATAGAATTCGTGAAAATTTAAAATTAAAAGAAACTGAATATAACGAAACAATTCAAATCTCAATTAATGAATCATTTAGAAGAACCATATTTACCAGTATTACAACGTTAATACCATTGTTAACTTTAATATTATTTGGCTCATATTCTCTGTTTTGGTTTTCTATTTCTCTATCACTAGGAATTATAGTTGGAAGCTATTCTAGTATTTTGTTAGCGCCTTCATTTTTATTAGAGATTAAGAATTAACTTTATAAGAGATGTCAATAAATTACTATTTAATACTTTTATTTTCATTAGTTTTAATTGATTTATCTACCGAATTGAGAATATTATTTGATCACTTTACTTTTAATTCACTTTATTTTGCTTTATCTAAACATCCCTTAGCCTTTTTTATTCTAATTTCCTATCCATATTTGTATAAAAAATTAAATAACTAAATCTATTGGTTTTCTTTAATTGCTTCTTTTATAAAAACTTGAATAACCACTGCAAGAGGAAGGGATAATATTAATCCTAATGGTCCAAAAATATATGTAAATCCAAATTGAGATATTAATGTTAATCCTGGAAGTAAGTTTGTTTTTTGTTTCATAATTGACGGCATTATTATATAACTTTCTATATTTTGTATAACTATATATGCGCCTAATACAACTAGTGGTTTCCAAAAATTATCTAGTAAGGCTATAGATATTGGAAATATTCCGCTAATTACAGGTCCTATATTAGGAATTATATTTAATATCATTGCTATTAATGCATTAGAAACAACATATTTCACATCTAATATAGATAAAACTATTAATGATAAAAGTCCTACAGATAATGAGCTTATAACCATCGAGAAAGACCAATTAGATAGTGCAACATTACATTTATCTAATGTAATTCTAAATTTATTACGATAGGCTTTTGGAATGATTATCAAAATATTCTCTTTATACTTCTTAGGTTCAATTGATATCATCAAACTTACTACTAAAACAAATATTATTCTTATCAATCCTGATCCTAGGTTTCCCGCTAAATTAATTATGTTTATAAAACTCTCTTGAATTCCTTTAGCGATAGTTCCCACATCCGGTATGGGGAAAATACTATTTATAAGATTAAAAACATCAACAACATTTTCTGATTCTTCTCCATAATATAAAGAATTAAATTTATTTATATTTGTATTTAGTAGAGTATTTATTTTCGATAATCCATTAGGAATATCTAGCAATATTTCATTAAATTCTTTTATAAATGGAGGCAATACTAGAAAAAATATTGTAAATATTAATAAAGTTATAATTGATATAACCATCAATAATGAAATTAATCTCGGAAGATTTAATTTATTTTGTAGTTGATTACATAAATTACAGACAATATTTGCAATAACTAATGAACAAATTATTAAAAGTAAAAAATCTCTTAATGTCCATAAAATTAAAATGGTTATTAATATTACCGTAAACTTAAAATAAAATGAACTATTCAAGTTAATATTTACCTAATTATTTTCAGAATATCCTAATCCATTTGATTTGGCATAACTGTTTGCAAATCTCATAAATCTATCAAAGTCTGATTTTTTTTTCCAAATATATACAGCTTCCAAAAATAAGGGTTCTCCATCTACAAACCTTACTTTTACATCTCTAGTTAAAAGTTCTCCTTCTGAATCTATCATTCTCATACCAGTAATTTCACCACTTGTAATTGATGATAAAGCTTGAGGTTTTTCAAATAAAAATATGGCTTGTCCTGTTGTTCCATCTTTACCTCTTGTTAACCTTATTTCTGGAACTACAGGTTCATCTATTCCTTCATAAAATTGAATTTTTGATAATTTATTTACTGCCATAAAAATTTATTATTATTATTTATTTTATAAAGTTTTTATCTAAATTGTTTTTAAAAAATTTATATAATATTATTTATTAATCCTAATATTTTTTTATCATATTCAATATCTGTTAGGTCTATATATTTTATATCTTCTTTACCTATTTTTTCATATTCATAGCATTTATCATAATATTCTAGGACTGTTTTACAGACTACTTCCCATTTTTTTTCGCTTATTGATTTAACAGCAATTTTTGTTCTTTGTGGACCAAGTCTTTTCTTAATCCTTAAAATAGACTCCTCAAGTTCACTTTGTTTGAAAATGCTATATGTACTAATCAATTCATCTATTCTATTTGATTCACTTCTTATTATTTCAATTCTTTTAGAGCTTTTCATTTGATTAAATAATTCATGCGGTACTTTACATTTACCTATATTCGAACTTTCAGCTTCTAAATAAATAGGTTCATTCTTTTTAAAAGAGATTAATTTTTCTGCAATCATATTTTCAAAATGTTCATTAGTTGGTTGTTCTTTCATTCCCAATCCCCCGAATGTACTTCCTCTGTGGGAAGCAATTCCCTCAAGATCAACAGTTTGATATTCGTTGTTTTCTAGTAATTTTAATATTTTTGTTTTACCAGTTCCTGTTTTTCCTCCAATTACGATAAGATTGTAGTTTTGAGAAAAACTCTCAATTATCCATCTCCTATAGTTTTTATAACCGCCCCTAAGTAACATTATTTTATAATTAAACTTTTCCAATAACCACCCTATACTTAATGATCTCATACCTCCTCTAGCGCAGTAGATCCTTATAATAGAGTCTTCTAATTTACTTTCTTGATTATTATATTTATGCTTTTCAATGCATTCAAAAATACTATTTAAAATATTTTCAATTTTTCTTTCTACAAATTTCAAACCTTGCCTTACGGCTATTTCCCTACCATTATTCTTATAAACTTTTCCAACTATTGCTCTCTCTTCATTATCAAATAATGGGATATTAATAGAATTAGGCATATGTCCTTTATAATATTCACAAGGACTCCTAACATCTATAAGTGGTCCATTTAAAGTTCTAAATTTATTTAGTTCTTCCCTTTTGATATGCATGGATAGTTTTTACTTTTAGATCAATTAATTTGAAATGACTAACAAATCTCACGATAACTATAGTAATGCTACATTAGATCTAGTTAATAATTTCGTAGCCGCTAATCAAAGAAAGAGAATAAATTTATTAAATGACATAGAATCAGATGCAATTGGTTTATTTAACATAGGTTATGTTTTATTTGAACAATTTGATAAAGATGGAGATGATTGGTCTGCTGGTTGGATATTGCAGGTTTTAAAAAAACATCAACCTCAGTTTTTTGAAAATAATTTATTTAATAATTGGTTTAATACTTATTCTGATGTGAATATTAACTATGATGAATTGCAATTATTTTTATTGGAACAAAAATTTGAAGAAGCAGATAGATTAACAAGTTCATACTTAAGAAAGTTAGCCGGAAAACTTGCCGAGAAACGTGGTTATGTTTTTTACAGTGAGGTAAATAATATTTCAGGGACTGATCTTCAAACAATTGATAGACTCTGGAATATTTATTCTAACGGTAGATTTGGTTTCTCAAACCAAGCAAAAATTTTAAAATCAGTAGGTTTAAGATATGAATCTTTATGGCCTAAAATCGGATGGAAAAAAGATGGTTTATGGACAAGATACCCTAATTCATTTTGTTGGTCATTAAAAGCTCCTGATGGACATATGCCCTTAATTAATCAATTAAGAGGTGTTAGGTTAATGGATTCAATTTTAAGGCATCCTGCTATAGCAAAAAGACATAATAATATTCTTTGATCATTGGCTAATTCATAAGTTAAACTAAAAATAGTTTAAAAATATTTATATGTCCTTTTTTCAGGGCAACAATATTTTAAATAAAATCCTTAAGAGACCTCGAATTTATTGGTCAATTTTTGAATTAGAATCATCATTACAATTAAATGAATTTGTAGAATTATTATTAGAGCCAATAAAAAAATCTCGTTCAAGATATCTCATTAAACTTGGTTTACATGAAGCTCTAGTTAATGCAGTTAAACATGGAAATAATTTAGATCCAAAGAAAAATGTTAGAGTTAGAAGAATAATTACTCCTAATTGGTGTGTTTGGCAGATTCAAGATGAAGGTAATGGATTAGATATAAAAAATAGAAATTATAATTTACCCCAAAAAACAAGCAGTGTTTGCGGGCGTGGTCTTTATATTATAAGTGAATGCTTTGATGACATAAGATGGAGTAATAAAGGTAACCGCCTTCAGTTGGCATTAAAAAGATGAATTTTTGCTAGGACATGGTTTGTCTAAATTAATTTCCTTCAACCATTTAATACTTTCTTCCATATAATCGATAGCATACTTTTCATTATTGGAAATAATTAATTGGCATAATCCCGCTGACATGAGCTCTGCAGATCTTTTGTATTTATTTCCCTTAAGTTTGTGCCAATTATTATGATCAATTCTTAATTTATCATTTAACTTTTGTGCAAGTTCAATAATATCATTTTCCCAATAATTCATAGTTTCTCGATTATCTTATTTTATTTTAAGGCAGACCAGACTTTAGTCATAAAAAATGAATTTGATTTAATGTTCTTAAAACCTACTTCTTGAATTTTGCTATTAATATCATCTTTAATGTAATCGCAGTAAAATGGCTCATGAAATGTTTTATAGAAATTCTCCATAATTTGAATAAAATCAGGTGAATCACTAATTTGTATAGAATCTGCAATGACTAAAATACCCTTTGGTTCAAGAACTCTAAAGAATTCTTTTAACACTTTTTCTCTGATAGTTCTGGGTAATTCATGAAATAAATATACACATGTTATACCCTGAACACTATTATTCTCAAATGGTAATTCTTCAGCATTACCCTTTATCAATTCAATAAGATCCCCATCTAAATCAGATAAATATCTACTGGCCTCTTTTAAATATGATCCAGATAAATCGATACCTTTAATTTTTTCCTTTGGAAAGGCTCCTCTTAATTGTTTAAGTGTTCTACCCGATCCAGTAGCAACATCAATTATATTTATTGTATTTTTTTTTCTATCACTAAAATTTGATAAACCTTCTTTAAGGGGCTTTATTATTCTTCTTCTCATTGCATCTGCAGTACCATTAAAAAGTATCTCCACTTGTAAATCATATATACTTGCAGAAAAATCAGATAAATATCCGTCTGTTTGATGATGGAAGTTTCTTAAGTAATATTTTGGATAATTATCTTTGTCCACAGATTTAGGAATGTCGTCATATTTTTCCTTTCTACGCCTATTCCAAATATTAGGCATGTCTAGCCATATTTTAGGGTACTGGGTTAAATATCTAAGCCATGGCTCATCAAATAATAATTTAAGAGGATAAATATTCTTTTCGCCATCAGTCCAATCTTCTTCTCTTAATAGATCCATAGATTCTTGAATTTTAATTAATATATTTTTATCTAAATTAAAATTATCAAGTTCATTATCAGGAACTATAAAGTTCATTATTCTGGAACTTATTTCTTTATGAGCAAGGCCTGCAATGCTTTTACCCTGCTGTAATGTTTTATATGCAATTTTTGTAAATTGTTCTCGTTCCATTTTATTTATTATCTATATATATTCCAACAAAAAAAATATCAATTTGAGAATTTTTTGTGATATTTCTCAAATTGACATCTTTGAATTTTTCAGTTTCTATTTTAATTAAGCGTCATAGTACATAAAGAATTCATGAGGATGAGGCCTTTGTCTTAATTGTTGAACTTCTTCATACTTAATATCAATGAAATTATCAATAAAATCTTCTGTAAATACTCCACCTGCTAACAAATAATCTTTATCTGATTTAAGTGCATTAAGTGAATCATTAAGTGATGATGGAACTGTATCAATTTTCGAAAGTTCGTCTGCTGGTAATTCAAATAAATCTACGTCAACACCATCTCCTGGATCAATGCGATTTTTTATTCCATCAATACCAGCAAGCATCATTACCGAGAAAGCTAAATATGGATTAGCAAGTGCATCTCCAGATCTAAACTCTAATCTTTTAGCTTTGGGACTTGGACCTGTTAAGGGTATTCTTACTGCTGCGGACCTATTGCCTTCAGAATAAACTAAATTAACTGGAGCCTCAAATCCTGGTACTAATCTTTTATAACTATTTGTGGTGGGATTAGTAAATGCTAGGAATGAAGGGGCATGCTTAAGTATTCCACCTATGTACCATCTTGCTGTTTGAGATAAGTTTGCATAAGCACCTTCACCATAAAATAGGGGTTGGCCACTTTTCCATAAACTTTGGTGAACATGCATTCCTGTACCATTATCGTTAAAAACTGGTTTAGGCATAAAGGTTGCAGTCTTTCCATATTTCTTTGCAACGTTTCTTACGACATATTTATATGTCATAACATTATCAGCTGAATTTATCAAAGAATCAAATTTCATTCCAAGTTCGTGCTGCCCAGCACCTGCAACTTCATGGTGATGTTTTTCTGTCGGTATTCCTAATTCACCCATTAGGAGAAGCATTTCTGATCTTATATCTTGAGCAGTATCATTTGGTGAAACTGGAAAGTAGCCTTCTTTGTATTGAATTTTGTAACCCAAATTTCCACCTTCTTCTATCCTTCCAGTATTCCATGGTGCCTCAATAGTATCTACACTATAAAAACAAGATCCTTCTTTTGAATCATATCTGACATCATCAAACAGGAAGAATTCAGGTTCAGGACCAAAGAATGCTGTATCTGCTATTCCAGTAGACTCTAAGTATTTCAAAGCCTTTTGTGCTAGTGATCTTGGACATCTATCATAAGGTTCTCCACTTCTTGGCTCCTGAATTGAGCAAATCATACTTAGTGTTTTGTGTTTATAAAATGGATCAATCCAGGCGGTACTTGCATCTGGCACCATTGACATGTCAGAAGCATTAATTGCCTTCCAACCTCTAATTGAGGATCCATCAAATGCGAGTCCCTCGGTAAAAGAGTCCTCATCTATCATGTCTGAGGTTAATGTTAAATGTTGCCATTTTCCATGAATATCTGTGAATTTCAAATCGATGAGTTCAATTCCTTCATCTTTAATTTGACTTAGAACATCTTGGGAAGATTTAGCCATTGCTTTTTTAATACCTTCTATGAAATTAATTAGTTGATGCTACTTATTATGTATCAAACATAACTTTTTTCAACACTTGATGTCTTCTTTTAGTATTTCAAGTTATATGTTTAAAATTATTTACCTAATTATTTAAATTGAATTAATTTCGTTTAAGAAATATAGATTATATGACTTAAATTAGTCTATTTTAAAGGTAATACATTAAAAGGCTTTGACAGAAGCAAAACTAATTTCAAGTTTAAATGAGGAGAATTTATCATATCTCTCCAAAACTTGTGTTCCTTCAAGACTTTTATTAGGCCCTGGTCCCTCTAACGCACATCCAGATGTTTTAAACGCTTTATCACTTAATCCAATCGGACATTTAGACGAGGCATACATAAAATTAATGTCAGAAGTTCAAAAACTTCTTAGGTATACATGGCAGTGTAATAATCGCCTTACACTACCAATGAGTGGAACTGGTAGTGCAGCAATGGAAGCTTCTATTGCAAACTTTTTAGAAAAGGGAGAAAGGGTTTTAGTTGCGAAAAATGGATATTTTGGTGAACGTTTGGTTGATATGGCAACAAGATATAATGCTGATGTATCTGTAATCGACAAAAAGTGGGGTGAAAGTTTTTCCTATGAAGAAATTAAATATGCAATAGAAACCCAAAAGCCTGCAATCTTTGCAATAGTCCATGCAGAAACATCAACAGGAGTATTACAACCTTTAGATGGAATTGGTGAAATATGTAGAAAAAATAATTGTTTATTTTTAGTAGATGCTGTTACTTCATTAGGAGCATTAGAACTATTAATTGATAAATGGAAAATTGACATTGCTTATAGTTGTAGTCAAAAGGGCTTAAGTTGCCCTCCTGGATTAAGTCCTATTACAATAAGCAAAAGAGCCGAGGATAAACTAAGTTCTAGAAAATCTAAAGTTACAAATTGGTATTTAGATTTATCCCTTTTAAATAAATATTGGGGCTCTGATCGTGTTTATCATCATACAGCTCCAGTAAATATGAATTTTGCAATAAGGGAGGGATTAAGATTGATAGCTATTGAAGGTTTAGAAAATATATGGGAGAGACATAATAAAAATGCTAGAAAGTTATGGAGAGGTCTTGAAAACATAGGTTTGGAATTGCACGTATCTAAAGACTTCCGCCTTCCTACCCTTACAACAGTAAAGATTCCACATTCAATTGATGGAGATTCATTTAGAAAACATCTTTTAAATAACTTCGAAATCGAGATAGGAAATGGATTAGGAGATTTGTCAGGTAAAGTCTGGAGAATTGGATTAATGGGTTTTAATTCTACAGAAGAGAATGTTGATAGATTATTAAATCTTTTTGATACTGAGTTAAAGAAGTTTTCTATTATTGACTCCTCAACTTTTTAAACCAAAGCTGTATATTATCTTTGCATTCTTTTTCCAAAATCCCTCCTATCACTTCCATTTTATGATGAGAACTTTTATGCTTCGATAAATCAATTGACCCTCCTAAACCCCCTCTTTTTGTATCATAAGCTCCATATATAACTCTTCCCATTCTTGCTTGTATTAAAACTGAAGTACACATGGTACAAGGTTCCAAATTTGTTATAATTTGACATTCATTAAATCTCCAATCATTTTTTAATAATGAGGCCTGTTTAAGTGCAATTATCTCTGCATGACCTAAAGGATCATTATTTGAATTCCTTTTGTTAGAACCTCTACCTATACACCTCCCTTTCTCATCTATTATTACAGCACTAATTGGTATCTCAGTCTTTCCAATGATTTTTGATCTTCTTAAAATGAATTTCATCCATTTAATATATTCTGGATTAGCAATTACCTCATTTTGAACACAAATTCTATTTCTATTTTCAAAAAAATATTTCATTTAACAATATTATCAATAAACTAATTAATAGATATTTTATCGAATGACTAACGATCAAATAAATAAAAAAGAAATATACTTCCCTTCATATTCTGGGTCTAATGATCATCTCATTTCACTTATAAATAAAACATCTCAAATTATCTGTAATTGGTTTTCAAATTCAGAAAAATATGGTCCTCTGCCTATTGATGAAGGATTTAAATGTCTTATGCCATCTGAGAATGGTAATTCTCCTGAAGATTTGTTCTCTGAAATAGAAGAGCTAATATCAAATTCCTTTAATCCTGTACATCCAGGCTCTCTTGCTCACTTAGATCCGCCACCTTTAATATTATCAATTTTAGGTGACTTAATTGCCGCTGGTTTAAATAATAATTTACTTGCTTATGAATTATCTCCTAGTCTTACTAATCTTGAAGAGTCTTTATTTAAATGGTTTTCAAAAAAAATTGGATTTGGCGATAATTCAGGAGGTATAGCTGCAAGTGGAGGTACTTTAAGTAATTTAAATGCCCTTATTGCAGCTAGAGATCATGCGGGATTAAGTTCAGATCCTAATGCGGTATTCATAATTAGTGAGGAAGCACATTCATCGTTTATAAAATGCGCGAAAATTATGGGTCTACATGAAAATAACCTTATCAAGGTAAGAACTAATGATGAAGGCTCTATGGATTTACGATCTCTTAAAAACAAAATTTCAGAATGTTCAAAAAATAATAAAAAAATTTTTTCTATAGTTGCAACTCTTGGCACAACAATAAGGGGTGCACTAGATCCAATTGAAGGTATTTGGCAAATTTGTAAGAATAATAATATATGGCTTCACATTGATGGATCAATAGGAGGTATTTTTTCAATAACAAACATACAAATAAATGGTTTAAACAATATTAACTATGCTGACTCCATAACGATAAATCCACAAAAAATACTTGGAATAACAAAAACATCTTCTTTATTATTAGTTTCGAATATAGAAACTCTGAAAAAAACTTTTTCTACTGGTTTACCATATATTTTCTCAAACAATAATGTTCTTGATAGAGGAGAACTTGGTTTACAAGGCTCTAGGCCTGCTGAAGTTATTAAACTTTGGCTAGGGTTAAGATTTTTAGGAATAAAAGGTATTGAAGATATCTTAAATTCATCAATTGATAGAAAAGTTTTCTTTGAGAAAAATTTAAATAATGAAAAATATGAAATTTATTCTGGCCCTTTGCATATAATTTCATTCATTCCAAAAGGAATGAGTATAAAGGATTCTAATTCTTGGACAAAGATAAATAGACTTAAACTTTTAAAAAATAATTTTATGCTTTCTAGACCAGAATTTAATGGGAAATATTTTTTAAGAGCCGTTATGGGAAACTATAATACAAGCGAATCTCATATTAGAGATCTAATAAAAATATTAAATTCTATTTAATGATTCTTAAAAGATCAAAATTTATTGCCATAGTAACAGGATTCATTTCAATTACTATTTGCATAGCTTACTTACTGTTAATAACAGTTTTTGATTTCAGAGCTTTTCTAAATGATCGACTATCTAATATCACTTAATAAATGGAGGTAATTTTTTATTAGATTGATAATCCTTATTTATTTCTATCTTTAATATAGCCTCTTTTATAAAGCTATTTAGAAGCTCCTCTCTTTTATTTATTCTGTATATATTATTAATGACTTCTTGTATTCCTCTGTCACCCCAATTTTGTCCATTTCTGAAATATTCAATTAAACTTAGTCCTACTATCTTAATTATCCAGCCTGCAGTAATAGCTTGTATAGATTTTGAAATGAATATAGTAGTAAAATTCGATGATAGTGTAGAAGAAATAATTGATAGACCTCCTTTCATAATTCCAAGTTTTGTTAAAGCAGTGATTAATGTATTAGATAAATCTATTGCTTCTTTTTTAGTTATTTTTATATCATAAATTTTAGATAGTTCAATTATCATTTGGACGTTTACTGTCGTAGTAGTAATGAAATCTACTGCAGGTAGAGGATTTACTAGTACAGCTCCTCCAGTTATCCATATATATTTATTTATAATTTTATTAGCTGTTAAGTAACGTTGTTCGGAAATAAATTTTTTACTTTTTATTCCTAATTTATTTGATCGGAAAAGAATGTTATCAGCAAGAAGCTCTTCTCCACTATTATCTAATGTCGTAATTATTTCCATAAATAAATTACTAACCTCTGGC
>QCJI01000005.1 GCA_003216135.1 Prochlorococcus sp. AG-409-A22
ATTTATAAACTGTAGATATATTTTTAAAGTTTTAAGTACACTTTGAAAATAATTAAACAAATTATTAGTCAAATTAATTCTTATTCTAATTATCAAAATGACTCCAATATTTAAATGTCTTATTTGTAAAAAGGATATAGAAAGATCTACTAAAACATTTTGGATAAAAAAAGGTCATTTATTATGTTCAACATGCTTAGATAATCTTGATAAAGATTTATCTCAAAGAGAATAGATGTTTTTTCCTTTACTTAAAAAGTTTGATATATACTAATTTAGTTTTAAATATATAATAAAAAAACAAAACACAATAAGGTTTTCTGGTGTATTTATATTCAAATTAAAGTATCAAAGAATTTTTGCAAATATAAATTTTATTTAATTATTAGTTCAATAAAAATATAAAAAAATATCTATTCTTTTATAAGAAATAATTCAATCACCTTTATTTGTATAATACCTAGAATCATTTGACCAGTTTATATATACTCACCTATCAAGGCAATTATTGCTATCATAGCCCAACTGCCATTTACTTTTCTCAGCATCCTTTGGATAAACTATGTAATTGTTATTAAGTTGTGAACGTAGTTCAATACTACATATGTTTTGGCGACTACCTCTTTCAGTAATTTGAGGCATAAATAATTAGAACCAACCTGGAATAATTTGTCCAGTAGTTACATATGAGCCAACTGCTGCAATGAAACCTAACATTGCTGCCCAACCATTAAAACGTTCTGCTTCAGGAGTCATAATAAGATAAATAAATCATGTAAATGATTGTAACAGGTTTTATGAAGCTTTGTGAAGTATTCTGAACTTTGTTTGTGAAATTGAGGTTTTTATTTTTAATTAACTATTTTTTTAACAGAAATGACACATGAATGTCAAAAATTTAATTCTCCTTTCATTAATCTTTTTACGAATGTAATTCAATTAATTTTTTATTATTTTGTTCAGTGTTGATATTTAATTCAATGCTGTAACGTTCTCTCTATGTTTTATTATTTCCTAAAATCAATTTGTCGTAAAAAATTATCTTATGCATTCTTTAAATACAATCAAAAAAAGTAGAGTTTTATTGTCAAATAATGTCTTTAATTAAGTGAAGCCTTAGGTTAGTATTTTAAATTAATTTTTAATGATGAACTCAATTTATTTAAATGTGGGTCGCCTGAGATTCGAACTCAGGACCAGCCGGTTAAAAGCCGGATGCTCTACCGCTGAGCTAGCGACCCATTTCGTAAAATTGAGTACATTAAAAATTATCCCTTTTTAAGGTAAAAAAAACAACTTATTATCCTAACTTGAACAATTGAAATACAATTCTTAACTTATGAAATAAAAAATTAAAAATTCTCTCTTTATTTGCAGTTAAAAGGTAATATATTTATTAAATAATACTATTTAAAACATGTTAAGACTTTCTATCGTTTTATTACCAATATTCGCTGCTGCTATATGGGCACTATTCATTGGGCTGGATGTAAATAAAAGGGCTGGATTAAAATAAAAAATTTAAATAATAAATTAATTATTTAATTGTTTGATAAAGAGGTAATTGTAATTGGAGCTGGCCTTGCAGGTAGCGAAGCTGCATGGCAAATAGCTAATGCTGGTATATCAGTTAAATTAGTTGAAATGCGCCCCACTTTGTCAACTCCAGCACATCATACTGGGGAATTTGGAGAATTGGTATGCAGTAATAGTTTTGGAGCTTTAAGTCCAGATAGAGCCGCAGGATTGTTGCAAGAAGAGTTAAGAACTTTTAACTCTTTGATTATTAAAACTGCTGATCAATTTTCAGTACCTGCTGGGGGTGCTTTAGCTGTAGATAGATCTAAATTCAGTAATTTCCTGACAGAGTCTTTATCAGCTCATCCTCTAATTGAAATAAAGAGAATTGAACAATTAGATCTCCCAAATAAAGAAACCATTAGCATAATTGCTACTGGTCCCCTAACTTCAAATGAACTTGCTATTCAAATAAGAAAATTTACTGGTATTGATTCATGCCATTTTTTTGATGCGGCAAGTCCAATTATCTATGGTGACTCAATAAATTTTGATATCGCTTTTAAGGCAAGTAGATACGATAAAGGTGATCCGGCATACTTTAATTGCCCTATGGATAAACAAGATTACTTAAATTTCAGGACCCAACTAATTGAAGGAGAGCAAGCTACTTTAAAAGATTTTGAAAAAGAATCTGCAAATTTTTTCGAAGCTTGCTTACCCATCGAAGAGATAGCTAGAAGAGGTGTCGATACAATGAGATATGGTCCTCTGAAATCAATTGGTTTGTGGAATCCAGAATGGGGAGATTTATTTGATAGAGAAAATAGATTAAAAAAAAGGCCCCATGCAATTGTTCAATTAAGAAAAGAAGATATTGAAGGGAAATTACTAAATATGGTTGGTTTTCAAACTAATCTCAAATGGTCAGAACAAAAAAGAATATTTAGAATGATTCCGGGTTTAGAAAAAGCTGAGTTTGTACGTTTTGGAGTAATGCATAGAAATACTTTTTTAGAATCCCCTAAATTACTTTTGCCAACACTTCAATTCTTGAAAAGAGAAACTCTTCTAGCGGCTGGCCAAATAACAGGTACGGAGGGCTATGCTGCAGCCGCTGCAGGAGGTTTGTTGGCAGGAATAAATGCTTCCTTATTAGCAAAAAATAAAAGTCCAGTAACTTTCCCTAACGAATCAATTATTGGTTCTTTAATGAACTTTATTAGTAATAAGAATGAAATGATGTCAAATCAGAAGAAAAATAAGTTTCAACCAATGCCTGCTTCATTTGGCTTGGTACCAGAATTAAATAATAAAATAAAAGTGAAAAAATTAAGATACAAAGCTTATCAAGAGAGATCTCTTGAGGTATTACATGAATTTAAAAAAGTATTGGATAAATCTTTTAAAAAAGTTCATTTATCTGTTTAGATTAATTAAAATGAATTATTTAAAGATTTAAAATGATATCTAATAAAGAAAATTTTGATGCAATTATTATTGGCTCTGGAATAGGAGGATTAGTAACAGCATCACAATTAGCTGCTAAGGGAGCAAAAGTTCTAGTTCTCGAAAAATATATTATTCCTGGAGGGAGTGGGGGTTCTTTTAAGAGAAAAGGTTATACCTTTGATGTTGGTGCTTCAATGATCTTTGGTTTTGGAGAAAAAGGTTATACAAATTTATTAACTCGTGCTTTAAAAGATGTAAATGAGAAATGTGAAACTATTCCGGACCCTGTTCAACTTGAGTATCATTTGCCAAACAATTTTAGTATTTCTGTTGATAAGGAATATGAAGAATTTATTAGAAAATTATCAGATCGTTTCCCTAAAGAGAAAGAAGGGATAAGGAAATTTTATGGAACTTGTGCAAAGGTCTTTAATTGTTTAGATTCTATGCCATTATTATCCATTGAAGATCCTAGCTATCTTTTTAAGGTCTTCTTCAAAGCACCACTATCCTGTCTAGGCTTAGCTAGATGGTTGCCAATAAACGCAGGAGATGTTGCAAGAAAGTTTATTAAAGATCCAGAACTTTTGAAATTTATTGATATTGAATGTTTTTGTTGGTCAGTAATGCCAGCGCTGAAAACTCCTATGATAAATGCAGGAATGGTTTTTACTGATAGACATGCTGGAGGTATAAATTATCCAAAAGGTGGAGTGGGAAAGATAGCAGAGAAGTTAGTTTCTGGAATTGAAGGTTTAGGAAGTAAGATTCGTTATAAAGCAAATGTTACTGAAATACTTTTAAAAAATGAAAAGGCAATAGGAGTAAAGCTATCAAATGGGGAAGAAATATACTCAAATATTATCGTATCAAATTCAACTAGATGGGATACTTTTGGACTTAATAATAATAAAGGATTAATTAAGAAGAAATATGTACCCAAAAGTGAATATAAGTGGTCCGAAACTTATAAACCGTCCCCTTCTTTTGTCTCAATTCATCTTGGAGTTGAAAAAAACTTAATAACTAGAAACTTTAATTGTCATCATATTATTGTTGACAATTGGGATGAATTAGAGAATGAAAAAGGGGTCATTTTTATTTCTATCCCTACCTTGCTAGATGCCTCTTTAGCTCCAGAAGACAAACATATTATCCATGCATTCACTCCGTCATCAATAAATGAATGGGAAAACCTATCAAGGAAAGAATATATTCTTAAGAAAGAAAATTATTTTTTATTTCTTATAGAAAAGATTTCTAAAATAATTCCTAATCTTGATCAAAATATTGATCATAAAGAAATTGGTACTCCTAAAACTCATAGAAAATTTCTTGGAAGATTTCAAGGTAGCTATGGACCAATTCCTAATAAAAAGTTACTTGGTCTTCTTCCTATGCCATTTAATACTACCAATATTAAAAACCTCTATTGCGTCGGGGATTCATGTTTCCCTGGTCAAGGTCTAAATGCAGTTGCTTTTAGTGGTTATGCTTGCGCTCATAAAATAGGCTCAAAACTAAATATCAATAGATTTAAGTTGCCGGACTAGTCCAGTTTAAAAAAGATGATAGAAAAGTTTAATAATCTTTTTGTTGTAAAAATTTCATTAATTACTTTATATTTAGCACTTACAATTCCTCTGCCATTTATTTCAAATGAAGAATTCAAAATAATTTCATTAATATTATTTGTTTTAGGACTATTTTCAATTGTTAATATCACAAATGATTATGTAGAAACTACTAATCAGAAAATTATATATAAATCAAGCTTCCTTTCTAAAACCTTTGGCAAAAAAAATTGGGAAATTTGTTGGAAAGATATAAAGTTCATCAAAGCTTTGCCCACTAGCCAGGGGAGTAAGGTATATTACTTAGTTACTAATAAAGATGAAAGTTTTCTTTTGCCTCAAAGGTTAGAGAATTTTGAGGAATTTATATTATTAATTTCTAAAAAAACTGGACTTAATGTTGACGGTCTTTCATATATTTCTCCTCTGTGGACATATAGGTTGCTAACATTACTTTCTTTATTAATGATTATTGGTGAGCTTATTGCCTTCTTAATTTAGATATTATCTATGCTAAATCTATAACCTTGTTGCCTTACAGTAGTTATTCCTCCTCCTTCACCTAAACCTGCCTGCTCTAGTTTTCTTCTCAATGTCAGGACTTGTGTATCTACTGATCTGGGACCTCCGCTGAATGGAGGCCATGCCATCCTTAAAAGCTCTTGTCGACTTCTTACCATACCTGGAGGCATAAGTAACGCACAAAGCAAGGCAAACTCTCTTGGGCTTAATTCTACGGGCTTTTCGCTGAGAGTAACTTGTCTTAAAAGTAGATGAACTTCTAACGGGCCAACTTCAACTTTTTCTTGTAATCCTATTCTCCCTCTTTTCAAAAGAGTTCTACATCTCGCTGCTAACTCTTCTAGACCAAAAGGTTTTCTAAGGACATCATCAGCTCCTTCGTCTAACAAATTCACTAATGCTTCAACACCGGATCTTGCAGTAAGAACAATAACTGCACATCCAAGTTGATGAGCCAATCTCATCGCCGTATTTTGTTCAAGTATCTCTGCACTTACGAGTAAGTCAGGTGATTGTTCCCTGCACAAATCAACTGCTTCTGCAGCCGATCCAACCGCAGCGGCTAAATGACCATCTTGACGAAGTCTTTGCACTAATACAGTTCTTAGTGTGGGGTGAGGTTCAACAACAAGAACTCTCGAAGGTGTTTGAGAGCTAGAAGGCAATTGAGAACTGCCAGGAGTTGAAGCTAAGATTTGCTCAGTTGATTGCATTCTTAATTACTGTTGGGCCAGGCAATTTTTTGTCATCCTTAATAAGGTATAACAAATGCTAAATAAAAATAAGAATTTATCGAATTATGACATCATTTGAAAATCCAAAAGCAATTCGTCATTTCCAATCAATTATCGATAGTTGTCAAGACTTGGTTACACGTTTCCATACACCATCAGATCTTAAATTATATAGCGACGGTTATCTCCAAGCCTTAAGGAATTGCAGTGGTTTAGAGCAAAGAGATCAGGAGAAATTAGAAAGATTAATAGAAAGATGGATACTAGATCCATCAAGTTTTATTGATCCAGAGGGGGATGAAAATAAAGGATTTTTTGATAGAAAAAATTTTTAAAATATTAATTTTTATTAACTAATTTAAGTGTTTATACTTACTAATTGTTTTAAGACGCTAATTCAATTTCGATTTTTTCTTTTAAAGTTCCAGAATTGTACATTTCGATAAGAATGTCTGAGCCCCCTAGAAATTCTCCTTTTAAATAAACCTGAGGTATTGTTGGCCAATCTGAATATTCTTTAATTCCCTCTCTTATTTCGTAATCGCTTAGTACATCAAAGGTATTAAATTCGACTCCCAATGAGTTAAGGATTTGGACCACATTGTTGGAAAACCCACATTGAGGCATTAATTTAGTTCCTTTCATGAAAACCATAAGTGGATTTGAATCAATTAAATTTTGAATTTTATCTTTAGTTGAATTTTGCATAATTTAATTAGGTGTTTCTGTTTTTAATGCCAGTGCATGAATAGCCTCTGAGGCTAGTTCTTCTTTTAGAGCAGAATAAACTAGCTTATGTTGTTTTACTAATGATAATCCATTGAATTCAGAAGAGATTACAGTAACTTGTAAATGATCATTACCTTTTAAACTCTCAACTAAAACTTCCGAATTTGGTATTTTTTTAGTAATTAAGTTTATAACATCTGTTTTTGTAGTCATGATATATATTCTAAAAGCCTTTATAAGATGTATTAACAAATCCAAGTTTAACTAAATTAGCATATGCTTCTTTACCTTGTGTGCTGTTAGGAGACATTAATCGAATTATTTCAACAAGTAATGGTACTGATACTTCGGGTTGCTTTTTTCTTGTATAAAGAGCAGCTAATCTTGCATTAGATTCCGCCCAGGCTTTTATTGATTCTCTTCCTTTCTTCTCCATTTCTAAGGGTATTCTGGCATCCAAACCTCTAAATGAACCATTTAGATCTCTATAAAATCCTGATAGTTGTTTAGCTAGATTCCTTGCTAAGTCATAATTTCTTTTGGCTTTTTCAAATTCACCATTAGCTATCAAGTTATCTCCCTCTTTTAAATATGCTTTGACATTAGCAATTGTAAGGTTTTTATTACTATTTGATAGAACCTTAAAGTTTTTGGCATCTATACTTTCGATTGAAGTCTTTTTATTATCACTTGATATAACCTTATTAGTTCTTAAATCTTTATTTTCGGCATTAGAGCAACCTGTTAAGGGGATAATTCCAAAAATTACAAAAAAAACTGGGATGAATTTTAAAAATCTCATATTCTTGTGATTCATTAAATTTAATACTAACTGATTATGGATTCATCTACCGACATTTTCTAATGCTATCTTTTCAGCCTTCATCATTTTTTCTTGCAAAATTTTATTAAATTCTGTATTAGATAAATTTAGATTGTCATTAATAAATAAAGGCTCACCAAAGCATAAAGAAAAAGTATCTCTAAATCTAGGAGAGACTTTGCTGTAGGCAATGCCAATGGGAATTATAGTTATGGAATTTGTTTCTTTTGTTGCTAATTTGGCTAATCTGTAAACTCCTTCTTTGAGTACTAATTTCTTCCCATGTTTATTAATCTTTCCTTCCGGGAAAACAACAAGTTGCTTTCTTTTTGCGATTAGTTTTACTGCATATCTTAATGCAGAAAGAGAAGGAGATAATTGATTTATTGAAAAACAACCAAGCCTCTTTAAAAACCAACCTTGTACTCCTCTCATTTCAGATTTTGTAACCATAAATCTACAATCATTTTTAGTTACTCTTCTACCCATAGCCATAGTGAGGACTAATCCATCCCATCTAGATCTATGAGTAGGGGCAAGGATAATTGAAGAATTCTTTGGGATAGAAAAACTATTTTTAATTATTTTCTTCTCACTAAAAAAAATATTCATAAGAACATTTTGGGTCACAAACATTGCTATATAACCCAATAAGGGATTAATCTCGTACCCAATATCTATGGATTTCTTCTTCAAGTTCAATTAACTATATATTAATAATTTATAGGTTTGTAATCTTTTATTGGTTATTATTGGGCGGTTACTAGATTGTCCAGAAACTAAGATCCTTTCAAATTATGGCTACTTTGGGGGTAAATATAGATCATATTGCGAACGTGAGACAGGCACGGAGGACAATTGAGCCAGATCCTGTTCAATTTGCTTTTTTAGCAGAAATAGGTGGAGCAGATTCAATAACAGTTCACTTAAGAGAAGATAGAAGACACATACAAGATAGAGATGTATTTATTCTGAAAGAAACTATTAAAACAAAACTCAATTTGGAGATGGCTGCTACAGAAGAAATGTTAGAGATCTCTAAAAAACTTCTTCCAGATTATGTAACGCTTGTACCCGAAAAAAGAGAAGAAGTTACAACAGAGGGAGGTTTGGATGTCAAAAATAATGAAAAACATCTCAAAAACTTTGTTAAATCTTTAAAAAATTCAAATATAAAAGTGAGTGCATTTATTGATCCAGAAACTGAACAGATTAATTACTCAAAAGAAATAGGTTTTGATATTATAGAATTACATACTGGTAAATATGCTGATTTAAATGGTGAAGATCAATATAAAGAGCTGCAAAAAATTATAGAATCTAGTTATGTAGCAAATGATATTGGATTAGTTGTTAATGCTGGACATGGACTGAATTACCAAAATGTAAAAAAGATTGCATCTATTAACAATATCAATGAGTTAAACATTGGCCATAGTATTGTTGCAAGGGCTCTAGCGGTAGGTTTAGAAAAGTCTGTTCGTGAAATGAAGTCACTTATTACATCAAATTAAATTTCAAAATGGCAACATATTTTTTCGTCGCAGCAAGTGAAAAGTTTTTAACAGTTGAAGAACCACTTGAAGAAATTCTTAAAGAGAGGGAGAGGAATTATAAAGAAAACAATAAAGAAATAGATTTTTGGCTATTAAAAAATCCAACTTTTTTACAAACAACTCAATTTATTGATTTAAAAGCAAAGATTCCAACCCCTCCAGCAGCTGTTTTATCAACCGATAAAAAATTTATAACTTTTTTAAAACTTCGTTTAGAGTTTGTTGCTGTTGGGGAATTCGAATGTCCTAGTGCAGAAATAACTGATCCATTTAAAGTTGAGTAATCTAACCAATTAAAAAATTGCTCAATATTTATAAGTCAAACAAAATTGAAGTAATAAGTGATCTGTTATCAGAAGAATTAAAAATATGTCCTCCTTTTATTACTGAGCAATTAGAAATAGCTGTTCCTAATTATTTTTTGGGTCAGTGGTTAAGAGAACAAATAACCATAAAAAACCAAATAAGTGCTCTTTATGAATTAAAGACAATATCAAGTTATACCGAATCATTACTGACAAATTTTTTTCCTGAAATTGATATGGGATTATGGAATTTTGAGTCAATTAAATGGGGTATTATTGATTCCTTAGAAGAATTAAATAGCTTTAACGAATCATTGCCACTTAGCAATTGGATTAATAAATATCTGGTTAATAAAAAGACAATTGATGGAGATATATATAATCTGATAAAAAAAATAACGAATAATTTTATTGATTATCTTATTTTTAGACCTGAAATGATTGCTGAATGGAATAGATACGAAATTAATTCATTTAATCTTTTTAAAAATTTAAATTCAGATCAATTTTGGCAACCAATTTTATATAAATTATTAGAAAAAAAAATATCTGAAAAACCTTCATGTCTATACATGATTGAAATAATAAAGAATATAAAAAGATTTCATGATTTTCAAAGTAATATACCAAAGCAAATTTATATTATTTCTGATAATAATTTATCTAAACTTCACATTAATTTTTATTCAAAACTTTCAAAATTTACTAAGGTAAATTTATATTTACTATCTGCAGGAGAAGATTTGTGGAACAGAATTAACTGTCTCGAAGGAGAGTTGGAATTTAGTGGTTTTGAGAGTGCATTGAGTTTCAATAATGCAAATATTGAAAAAATATTTGCTAAATATGGAGCCAATTTTCAGAAATTAATCGAGGAAAATATTTATAAAGAAGATATAAATTTAAAAAATAATTTAATATATATTGATCCAACAATTAATTTTTCTGAGAAGAAAGATATTTCTCTGCTTAATCAAATACAAAAAAGACTAATTGATAATAATAATAATAATGATTTTATAGTAAAAGAAAAGGATGATTCAATAATACTTGTTGAGCATTTTAATCAATTAAGTCAATTAGAATATTTAAGAAATAAAATACTAGAAATACTGGAATCAGGCGAGAATATTAAATTTAGTGATATTGCTGTTTTATCTCCAGAAACTAGTCAAATTAAACCTTATCTAAGGTATATCTTTAATAATGAGTTAATTAATGGTGAAAAGATACCTTATTTTTTTATTGATGAGGATAATGATGATTCTTCAGATATATATAAATTTTTAATTGATATCACTGAAATAGCAAATGAGAAAATTACACTTGAAAAAATAGATTATCTTCTTTCTAAAAAAATAACTCAGAACATTTTTGATTTTCATATTACTGACAAGGATGAAATTATTTTGTTACTTACCCAAGTAGGTTTTCATTGGGGATTAGATGCCAATGAAAGATTAGGTGAAGAAAAAAATACACTAGAGTGGTCTATAAATAGAATTACTTTAGGTTTACTTTATGATAAAGAATACAAGTTAAGTACGTTTAATCTGAAACCATTTAGCCCAAAAAATATAAGTTTGGATTTGAATAAATGGATTAAAATATTATTGCAGTTAAAAAAATACATTAATTTGCTTCGGGGATCCTTTTCTTACTTAATTTGGGTTGAAAAGATAAAGTTTATATTAAAAAATATTTCTGATTCTAATGCGAATTTCAATTTAGAAATAAGTGAAATAAATAGAATTCTTGATAATCACTCAATACCTTTAATACCTGATGATCTTATTTTGTTAAATGTTTTTAGAGAAATATTAATTTCTTGCATAAATAAAGCTAAATATCAAAGTCAATCACGCATCAACAAGATTTTAGTAAGTGACATTGAGAATGCAAGGCTAATTCCACATAAGGTTATATTCCTAATAGACATGAATAGTGTTTATTATCCCAAATTATCAAAGAATGAAAATATTAATTTATTAAATAATAAATATCACCTAGGCGATCCATCAGTTTTTGAAAGAGAGAAATATTTTTTTCTAGAGTTGTTAATTGCCTGTAGAGATAAATTTATAGTTACTTGGGTAAAGAATGACAAAGACAACAAAAAATTAGATGTTTCTTTTCCTATAAAAGAGTTAATTTCTTTTTTTGATAGCTTTTTAACCCAAGCCCAAAGAGAACTAATTATCAAGGATTATGATTTAAATAAACAGGAAATTACTAGTCTTGATAGTTATAAGATTATTAAAAATAATTATTCTTTAATAGAAAATATAGATTGGAATGAAAAAAAATACGATATTAAAATTTATAAATTATCAGAATTAATTTATTGGTTCAAAACTCCACAAAAATTTTGGCTTAATAAAATAAATATCTCTCCAAAGGGAATATTTATGAATAATCCAGACGAGGAGTATGTAAGTAATTTGCAGAAGACACAATTAATAACTAAGGTAATACAGCAATTAGAGATTGATGACAATAACATTATTGATTATTTAAAAAATTTGAATATTAATGATCAATTGGTTGAAAATGGAATTATTTCACCCAAAAATAGTATTTTTGCAAAACAAAATGAAATTAAAGAATTAGTAAGTAGTCTTTATTCAAATTTAAATGAAAATAATAATATTTTTAGAATTTACGTTAAATCTAACTCAAATAAAGAAGAATATTTCATTGCTGATGATACTGTAATTGAATTAATTCATTCGAAACTAAGTTTAAGTCGTTTGACAGAGGCTTGGATAAAATTACTCTATATTTCTTCTTTAAAGAAGAATATAAAAAAGACTAAAGTAATTTTTAGAACAGAAAATCAATATAAATCTCGAATAATTCAATCACCGGGAGAAATTGAATCAAATCTAATTTTGGATCAATATATAAATCTTTTTAAAAACTATTCTGAAAAATGTTTACCTCTCCCTCCAGAAAGCACTTATAGATATGTAGAAGCAAAAATAAAATCAAAAAATGAGAAAAAAGCTTTTTCAGATAGATGGATTGGTAATAAAACTTTTTCTAAAGGAGAAAGAGATAATATCGAAATGAAAATGTGTTTTGGAGATAAAAAAGAACCAGATTTCTTTTTTGGAAATAATAATTTTGATAAATTATCATTCAGATTATATGAGCCTCTAATTGAAGCATTAAAGAAATAAATAATGAATAAATTTCAGTTAAAAACTTTTTTAAAAGATGCTTATGAAATAATACTTGTTTTTTTACAGTTCTTTATTATTGCTCTCCATTTTTTTCAATGGGAATTACTTCCAAAAAAACAAGTCATTCATGTTACTCCTATATCTTATTTTATGGGGATTTTACTTATCATTATCGCTTTCATAATAATGTTAGTTTCAATTAAAGACTTAGGTAGAAATTTATCCCCTTTCCCAAGACCTACAGCCAATAGCAAACTCGTTACTAAAGGTATTTATCGATTTATGCGTCATCCGATGTATTATTCTTTAATATTGATTTCCTTTGGCGTTTTTATAATAAAGCTAAATATTTATTATATATGTTTATCAATAAGTCTGTCTTTGATAATTAAATTAAAGATTGTTTTGGAAGAGCAATATTTAAAAAATAAATTTGAAAATTATTTACTTTATAAAAATGAGGTCAAATATTAATTAAATAAAGATATGGATATTAATCAAATCAAATTAGATAACAAGTTTAAATTAGTAGAAGCAAGTGCGGGAACTGGCAAAAGTTTTACTTTGGCTCACATAGTTTTAAGAAATGTTTTGGAAAAAAAAATTAAACCAGATGAAATACTCTTATTAAGTTTTACAAAAAATACTTGTTCTGAATTAAGAGATAAAATACTTTCAAGATTTAAAAAATTAAAATTATTTTTGCAAAATCATAATGGAACTGAGATAGATAATACTCTTCTAGATTGGTATCTTAAATATAAGGATAAGGAAAAATCTAAGCAAAAAATTATATCTGAAATTGACAATTTTGTTAATGAAACTTATAAGTTAAAAGTAAATACATTTCATTCTTTTTGTAATAATATTTTGGATGAATATAGTATTGAAATTGGGTTAAATCAAGATTTCTACATTGAGAATAATATAGATAATTTGTATAAAGATGTAATAGATAATTTGTGGATCGATGATTTTCTAAATCTTCATCCAGAACTAATTTCAGCAGTTAACAAAAAAAAAATAAGTTCTAGATTTGGAAGTAGACTCAATAAGTCATTTTTTTTTGAAACTTTAAAAAATATAGATCAAGAAAACATTTGTAAAATTAAAATAAATAATAAATATAAGAATATTGATATAACAAGTTATTTAAATGAAATTTTGTATTTTAATTGGAAAGAGTTTTGTGTTGAATGGAATAAGAAAGGCAAAGAATTATTTTTGCAACTTATTGAGTTAGGTAAATTAATTAAGGACTGTGGTGGTAAAAGTCAAATATATGCAGCAAAACCAAGAAATGATAAGTTTAATCAAATAAATTGTTGGATTGATGAGATTAACAAAAGCCTTGAGTCAAAAGATATCATTGAACTTATTCATGATATTTCTAATGATGATCTTTTATTTAAATATTTTTATAAAGTAAATATATTTAAAGAAATTAATAAACATAATCTACAATTAGATTTTACTAAATTTAGTTTACTACAAGAAAAAATTTATAAAATAAAAGAAGGGATCTATACCGAATTAGTAAGAATATTTACACAATTAGCTTATATAAAATTAATTGAATTAAAGAAAAGGCTTTCTATTTTTAACTTCAATGATCTTATAAAGACTATAGAAAATACATATCTAGATTCAAATCTTAGCAATAATAGTACTCTATCTCTAATTCAAAATCGCTTTAAATGTGTATTAGTAGATGAGTTTCAAGATACAGATAATATTCAGTGGAATTTAATAAAAAAGTTCTTTAATACAAGAAATCATTTTTTACTTTGTGTAGGTGATCCAAAACAAGCGATCTACAAATTTAGGGGTGGAGATATTGAAACTTACTTAGATGCAAGATCTAATGCAATCGAAGTTTTTAGTCTTAAAGATAATTATAGATCCTCAAAAGAATTACTGGATGTTATTAATAAACTTTATAAAAATGGACTTAAAGAATCAAAACTAAATTATAGGAAATTAAACTCCAGAAGAAATAAAAATATTAATTCTGAATTTCAATTTAAGGATGTATTTGAAATTGTAGAATTTTCTAAAAAAGAGATTGATATAGAGGATCTCGTATCTCGTTACATAGTGAATTTTATTTTAAATAATAAAGAAATTGATATTAATAAAATTGCGATTCTTACCTTAAATAATTCCCAATGCTTAGATTTGAAAAATAAATTAATTCAGTTTAACCTACCATGCAAAATTCAAAATAAACAAAATATCTTTGATACAGAAGCAAGTAATCTATTATTTTTATTCATTGATTGTTTATTGCATCCTAGAATTTATAAAAATATAACTTTGTTTGCTGCTTCAAAATTTATAGAAATTGATTTAAAAGAATTAATTGATGATGGAATTAGTAATAAGTTAGAAAATTTAATAAATAATTTTATTACTTGGTCTCAGGAACTAAGAGAAAAAGGGTTTTTAAATATTGTTAATGAAATTCTGATAAATTACAATTCATCCTCGATTATTCTAGATTCAGATTTAAATTCAAATTTATTTCAACTTTCAGAAATTATTGAAATTGAATTAATCAATAATGACTTTAATCTCAATAAAGTTTTTAAATGGTATAAAAATCAGTTAGATCATTCTTTAAGAATTTGTACTGGAGAAGATTTTTTGACGAAAGATTATAATCTTCAAAATGGAATAAACCTTTCTACTATCCATAGTAGTAAGGGCCTTGAATTTGATGTGGTCTTATGTCCATATCTTTCAATTATTTCTAATAAATCAAATAAAATTAAAGGACCTATTTGGAAATCAAATATTGATAGAAACATATACATTAATATTTCTAATAATTACGAGAAGGTTGAAAATTTTAAATTAACAGAAGAAATAGACTTATTTAAAGAAAGTGAGAGGTTGATTTATGTAGCCCTTACAAGGAGCAAATATAAGCTTATAGTTTTTAATGATTTAGAAGATACAAATAATATTTTAAATAATGATTTACTTTCTAATTTGGAAAATATTAATATTTATAAGTCTAATTTTGAAGATAGGATAGAGAAAGAGAAAATTAAAGAAATTTTTGCTCAGTTACAAATTAAAGGATTGAATAATAATCTTTGGAAAATAGATAAAGTTAATAAAAAGATATCTAGAAAATTTAATGCTGATAAATTAATTTCTTTTTCAAGTTATTCTTCATGGATACGTAAAGATAAAAAAATTGATGCAGTCATTAATCAATATAAGGATTATGAAGATAAAATTTCAATTATCAATATTAACCAAGAGTCTAGTTTTAATAAATCAAATAATTATCCGAATTATTTTTCTTATCCAAATCCCTTAAGTGAATTTCCAAAAGGAACTATTGCTGGTACTTGTTTGCATAAAATAATAGAAAGATTTCAATTTAGAAACGATAATAATGAAGAATTAATTGATTTAATTGTTGAGGAATTGAATTTTCATAAAATCGATACTTCTTTGGCTTTTAAAGTAAGAGATGCTGTTTTAAGAATTATAAATATATCTTTAGGAAGTGAATTACAAAACAAGAAACTAGTTGATATTCCAAATGAAAACCTACTTAAAGAGGTTAAATATGATTTAACTCTATCTTACGAAGGTAGATATTTAAATTCTCAAGATATATCAAAATGCTTTCTCTTAGATCAGGAATATGAATTTGGTGCAGAATATGCAAATAAAATAAATGATCTACAAATTATGAATAAAGGCTTTCATTCAGGATGTATTGACTGTGTTTTTCCCGTAGGTAGTTCATTAGAAGATAGTAAATGGTGGGTAATTGATTGGAAAAGTAATTTCATTTCTGGAAGTGATACCAGTGATTGTTTACCTATAAACTATAACTATGAAAATATGAGAAATGAAATGATTAAACATCATTATCCATTGCAAGCTCATCTTTATTTATTAGCATTACATAGATTATTAAAGTGGAGAGTTAAAAATTATCAACCACACCTGCATCTAGGAGGATATATTTATTTGTTTTTAAAGGGATTGCCAGATTTTAAATTATTTGAAAAATTAAATTCGAAAGATATATCTCCGGGTGTTTTTATTAGCAATGCTCCTTTAAACAGAATTAATTATTTAGATAACCTTTTTTAGAATGAGTAAAACAACTACTGATATTGAGAAGTTCCAATATGATCATGTATTTAAATTAATCTTAAGTATTTTCAAATTTAATGAGAAAAAATATGGCAATTTCGTAAAAGATACAATAAAAATTTTATTAGAGTTTGAGAAAAATGGTGAAACTATTATTGATATAGATAATTGTTCAATAATATTTGAACTATTAGAAGATGGCTGGCCCAAAAAACATATAGAAGTTTTAAAAGATTTAGGGTTGATAGATTCCCTAAATTCTCCATTCGTTTTAGAAGATAGAAAATTATCTCTCGCAAAGTGGTCAGGCAAGATAGATAGAGTTATTAATTCCTTCTTAAAAAAAATAGATACCGGTGTTTTAAATAATTCGATAAGTTATGAATATGATAATAAAATAGATCAAATTAAAAATTTATTTAATAATTCAAATTTAGTTTTCCTTCAAGGAGGACCAGGAACAGGCAAAACAACTTTAATAATAAATTTAATATTAGAGCTCTTGAAAATTGATAATTTTTTAAATATCGGTATATCTGCTCCAACGGGTAAAGCTACAGCTCGTCTAAAAGAATCTCTTAATGTTCAAAAAAATATTTCATTTACGAAATTTTTAGATCAAATAGAATTTCAAACTTTACATAGATGGATTTTAAATTCTCAAAATAAATCTCTTAAGTTGAAATTTAAACTAAAAGAAATAGATATTTTCATAATTGATGAAATGTCAATGGTAAATATAGATTTGATTGAATCAGTTTTAATTTTGCTTGCTAAGGACTGCAAAATTATTTTAGTTGGAGATAAAAATCAATTGTCCCCAGTTAATAATTGTTCTATTTGGAATTATTTATTTGAATATTCTGATAATAGTTTAATTAAATCTTGTGTAGTAAATTTAAATAAAACTTTTAGAAATAGTGGAGATATAGAATTAATTAGTAGTTTAATATTCAATAAAGATGATTCTTTCCTTAATCAAAAGATTAAAGAATTAGAAAAAGATAATAAATCCAAAGAAGTTACGGTTACCAAAAGTAAAGAAAATGATATCCCTCAAAATCTTTTTAATTCAATTACGAGTTATCTAAATAAATTAAATCGTTCCACTTCAAATTTAAGTAAAAAAAAATATATATTTGATGATGGCTTTGATAATTTATTGCTTAATGAAAAAGATCTGGTGAGAAAGATATTAACAGATTTGCAAAGTCACTTGATTTTATGTGAAAAAAATACTGGTATATGGAGTGTTGAATATTTGAATGAAATTTTTTTTGGTCAGAAAAAACCATATGACCTTCAAACTCTTGATGAGGGAGTTCCAATTATGTGTACTAAAAACAATAATGAACTAGGCTTGTCAAATGGAGATATCGGTGTCCTTATAGGGTTAAAAAATGAAAGAAAATATCTTTTCAGACGATTTAATGATAATAACGAAGAAATTGTTGAATTAATCGAACCTTCTAATTTAGAAAATGTAGTTCCAGCAATAGCTCTTACTATTCATAAATCTCAAGGAAGTGAGTCTGAGAAAGTAAGCATTTTGTGGTCCCAAAAATCTAAAATAAATAAATATACTATGAAAAGAAAAAAAGATAACGAAAATATATTTTGTAGAGATAATTTTGAAAGAAGATTGCTTTATACTGCAATTACAAGAGCGAAGAAATTTCTTGATATTTATTATTTAAATTAAATCTTAATTGTTAGAAATTACTAAGATTTTAACCTTAAGATGTTAGATTACTATTTCGGCTCTGTATGGCTAGTCAACAATTTAAGTTTATTTATCAATTTGTTGAATGCCTGATCAGAAGATAATTGGGCATTTAAAATGGCTTTAAAAAAAGATAATCAATCAGTTGATATTGGAGATGAAGATTTTCCAAAGGATGACATATTAAATCTTGATTCAATAACCTCAGATAAAAAAACAGGTATTAAATCTCAACCATTAGAAGCATCAAAAGGTAATAAAAATGAGAATGGATTTCTCGATTTTGGTTTTAATCAGTCGATCTTAAATTCCTTAAGAAATAAAGGATACGAAAATCCAACGCCTATTCAAAAAGCTGCTATTCCGGAACTAATGTTAGGCAGAGACTTATTAGGCCAAGCTCAAACTGGAACAGGTAAGACTGCTGCTTTCGCATTACCATTAATAGAAAAACTCGCAGATAATAAAGAATTAAATGCCAAGGTTTTAGTTATGACTCCTACGAGGGAGTTAGCAACTCAAGTGGCAGAATCTTTTAAAAGTTATAGTTCTGAATCTAGTAACTTTAAAACAGTTGCAATATATGGAGGCACTGACTACAGAAATCAAATTTCTGTATTGAAAAGAAAAGTTGATGTTGTAGTTGGAACCCCTGGCAGAATAATGGATCACATAAGGCAGGGCACTTTTAAAATTAAGGGTATAAGTTGCCTTGTTTTAGATGAAGCCGATGAAATGTTAAATATGGGTTTCCTTGAAGATATTGAATGGATAATAGATCAACTTCCAGAAAATAAACAGATGGTATTGTTCTCAGCAACAATGCCTAATGAGATTAGAAACATAGCAAAAAAGTATCTAAATGATCCAGCAGAAATATTAATCAAAAGTGTCAAAAAAGAAACTCAATTAATTGCGCAAAAATTTCTATTTGTTCAGAGGCATCATAAGCTAGACGCTTTAAAAAGAATCTTAGAACTTAATAATGAGGGAGTAATAATTTTTGTAAGGACAAAATTACTTACTATTTCAATATCTGAAGCTCTAGAAAACTCAGGACATAGTGTCGCTGTTCTTAATGGAGATATTCCTCAGAACCAAAGAGAAAATACTGTAGATAGATTAAAAAAAGGATTTATTGATATCCTCGTAGCAACTGATGTCGCAGCTAGAGGTTTAGATGTTGAGAGGATAAAACTTGTTGTTAATTACGATTTCCCCTTTGATAAGGAAACTTATACTCATAGAATTGGAAGAACAGGAAGAGCAGGGAGATCTGGAGAGGCAATTTTATTTGTTAACCAAAGAGAAAAACATTTTCTAAGAAACTTAGAAAACTCAACAAGAACTAAGATTGAAGAAATTAATATTCCAAGTAATAAAATAATTAATGAAAAAAGGATGGAGAAACTTATAGAGAATCTTAATGAGAGCTATTTAAATCAAGAAGAAAATGAAGAAAATAAAGCTTTGATTATTGATATATTAGATAATTTAAAAGATAAACACTCTATGAATGAATCAAGTATTGCTATTGCAGCTATTAATTTAGTAATAGGAAATAAATCATTTTTTGTTAATCAAGATGATTCTTGGATTTATAAACAAAATAATACTGACCGTAATAGATCAAATAGAAATGCTAACAATCGTTCGAGAAATTCTAATAGAAGAAATAATTATCAAAATGATTCTTTTGAAACATATAAGTTTAATTTTGGTAAATTTGATGGAATTAGAGTAGCAAATATTATATCTTCAATCTGCAACTCCACCAATATAAACGGTAGATCAATAGGCAAGGTTCAGATTTTTAATGATTATAGTTTAGTTGATTTACCAAAAGATCTACATAGAGAAACTAAAAATAAATTAAAAAATATTAAATTAAGACACTAACTATATTGGATGAGAGTTATCAAAATTAAAATATTTTTTCTTATTAATTTAATGATCTTATTGACTTCTTTTAATAAGTATTATTTAGCTCAAGCAAAACAAAATTCACTTATAAAATTATTTTGTCTTCATAGTGTCAAAGAGGAAATGATAAAAGCAGAAATCGAATATAGTGAAGAAATTGCAAATGAAACCTGTGAATGTTATTACGAAGAATTTATAAAAACTTCAAGTCATCAAGATGCAAAAACAAAATGTAAATTAAAAGCTAAAGACAATTTTAAATAATAACAGAAAAATTTAAAGTATATCTTATGAGATCTAAAAGCAATCAAAATCCAATAATTAGACTTTATTTTAATCTTGTTCAAGAGAGAAGACTATTGTTTTTTGCTTTTTTTAGTTCAATAATTAATAAAATATTAGATTTAGCACCTCCCGTAATAATTGGTCTTGCGGTTGATATCCTTGTTAAAGAACAGAATTCATGGATTGCTGGTTTTGGTCTCAAGGAAGTTCCAGCACAATTAATTTTTCTTGCATTCGCATCAGGTATAGTTTGGTCTGGGGAATCTACCTTTGAATATTTATATTCGGTTTTATGGAGAAATTTGGCTCAGGTATCTCAACATAAATTACGAATAAAAGCTTATGAACATATCCAGGAACTAGATATGGACTTCTTCGAGAAAGATAATACTGGAAGACTATTGTCTATTTTAAATGATGATATAAATCAACTTGAGAGGTTTCTAGACCAAGGGGCTAATCAAATTATTCAGTTATTTATTACTGTTTTAATAATTGGTGGCACTATGATTTTTGTTGCTCCAAGAATTGCATTATTTGCTTTCTTTCCTATACCAATAATATTCTTAGGATCAATTAGCTTCCAAAGGAAGCTAGCTCCAAAATATAAAGATGTTAGAAATAAAGCAGGACTATTGGCTTCAAGACTCAACAATAATCTAAGTGGAATTCTTACCATAAAAAGCTTCACTAAAGAGAAATGGGAACTTAATAGATTAAATAAAGAAAGTCTTGCTTATCAAAGAAGTAATAAGGCTGCAATAAAATTATCTTCAGCTTTCATACCTCTTATAAGATTTGCAATATTATTTGCTTTTATAGCAATTCTATTAATTGGAGGTTTTCAAACATGGAATAAGACTCTAAATGTAGGCACGTATAGTTTTTTAGTATTTATTACACAAAGACTATTGTGGCCTTTAACTACTTTGGGACATGTTTTAGATGATTTTCAGAGATCTATGGCTTCAATAGATAGAGTAATAGATCTTATAGACACACCCATAAAGATAAAAGATGGAAAATTAAAAATTGAATCTAAAGATACCAAAGGACAAATTATCTTTAATAATGTAAATTTTAAATATCCTGGACGAGATTCAACATTAAACAATATAAATTTCAAAATTGAAAATAACTCAACATTAGGAATTGTTGGTTTAACTGGTTCTGGCAAAAGTACAATAATAAAACTCCTCCTTAGGATTTATGATATTAATAGTGGGTTGATTTCCTTAGATGGTATTTCTATTAAAGAAATTAATTTGAAGGATTTAAGAAAATGTATATCCTTAGTTAGTCAAGACACTTATTTATTTCATGGCACTATACAAGAAAATATAGCTTATGGTTCTAATAATCCAAGTTTTAAAGAGGTCATTAAGGCGTCAAAGATTTCTGAAGCCCATAAATTTATTGAACAATTGCCAGATGGTTACAAGACTATAGTAGGAGAAAGGGGGCAAAGGCTTTCAGGCGGACAACGCCAAAGAATCGCCTTGGCAAGAGCTGTTTTAAAGGATGCTCCAATATTAATATTAGATGAAGCTACCGCTTCAGTTGATAATGAAACAGAGGCTTTAATTCAGAAATCATTATCTAAAATTACAAAAGAAAGAACGACTATAGTAATTGCTCATAGATTAAGCACGATAAAAAATGCCGACAATATTATTGTTATTGATAAAGGTAAAATAGTTGAGAGTGGAAAACATAAAACTCTATTAGATCAGAAGGGTATATACGCAGATTTATGGAATGTTCAAGTAGGGATTTAGGATAAATTTTCTAAACTATATTAAGAAATTAAATGATTCAATAACATTGGTAAAGATTTCATCAACTTTGTTCCATCTCTCTTCGTTTGTTCCTACAGCAAAAGTATATAATGTTCCCCTATCAATTACTACAGTAGCGAGTTCATGCCTTTCTTGTTCATTTAAATTTAATTCATATTCTAAATCATAGAAAATATGATTAGATACCTCCCTCTTGTTGGCCTTAATAAGGTTTACCTCTCTACCTGAACCTTCAGGAGCTATGACCTTCTCTATTAATGTTTGACCTACTTCATTTGGGGTCCCCAATTGCTCTAATTGCACCTCATTATTGACATCGGAAATAACTAAACTTAATGTTTCATTACTGTTAATTAAATCATGATAAATAATTTCAGGCCCTCCATTTACTTTTACTCTAGTCCAACCTGTTGGGTATAAAAAGGCATATCTTCCATCTGGGCTTTGATAAGCTTCTAATCCTGCATTGAGCCCTCCACTACAGGCACTAAGTGTGAAACACAAAAAAATTAACAATAAATATTTGAAAGGGTTAAATTTAATATTTTTCATTGTTGTTTGATATTACTAACTAAAAATATAATAAGACATTAAAAGCAAACAATTATGGCAATTCAGAATTTTGCGTCTAAATTGTTCCTAGAAATATTTTCATTTTGACAACCTATACCAAACCACTTTCAAAATTAATTGCTCATTTTGAGAAATTTCCTGGGATTGGTCCAAGAACAGCTCAGAGATTAGCTCTGTTTATTTTAAAACAACCTGAAAGCTCAATAAGGGATTTCTCAAAGGCCTTGTTAGAAGCTCATAGTAATGTTGGCCGTTGTAAGAAATGCTTCAATTTGACTTCAGAAGAAGAATGTGAAATTTGTAGAAATACTGAAAGAAACAAAAGACTAATTTGTGTTGTAGCAGAAACGAAAGATTTGCTTGCTTTAGAACGTGCTAGAGAATTTAAAGGTGTCTACCACGTTATTGGTGGTTTAATATCTCCAATGGATTCTGTTGGCCCTGAACTCTTAGAAATAAGAAGCCTAGTAGAACGAGTTAGTAAGTCTGAAATAGATGAGATTATTTTGGCATTGACCCCAAGTGTTGAGGGAGATACAACAAGTCTTTATATTGGAAAATTGTTGGCCCCTTTTACTAAAGTTACGAGGATTGCCTATGGCCTCCCAATGGGTAGTGAACTTGAATATGTAGATGAAGTTACACTTGCAAGGGCCTTAGAAGGTAGAACAAAACTAAATTAGAAATGAGATCAAATAATCTAGTCAAGCAAGAAAAAATTTTAAGACTTCCTTCTTGGATAAAATTTCCTATTAGTAAAGCTTCAGAGTTAGAAAAAATACAAAAACTTATCAAAAAATCAAATATTCATACTATTTGTGAAGAAGCAAGATGTCCAAATAGAGCAGAATGTTATGCCTCAGGAACAGCCACTTTTTTACTAGGTGGATCGATATGTTCTCGTTCTTGTGCTTTCTGTCAGGTAAATAAAGGTAGACCGAGTTCAATTAATATTGATGAATGTATTCAAGTTGCTGAAGCAGTAAAAGTACTGAATTTAAAATATGTTGTTTTAACATCTGTAGCTAGAGATGATCTTCCTGATCATGGTGCAAATTTATTTATATCAACAATTAATGAGATTAGAAAAATTGATTCAACTATAAAAATCGAGGTTTTGACTCCTGATTTATGGGGAGGGGGCAAAAATTTTGATGAAACTAATAATCTACAGACCGAAAGATTAAAGACGATTTTAGAAAAAGATCCAATTTGCTTTAATCATAATCTTGAAACTGTTGAAAGACTTCAAAAAGAAGTTAGGAAAGGTGCTAATTATAAAAATTCACTAAGTTTACTAATAAAGTCAAAAGATATTGCTCCTCATATTCAAACTAAATCGGGTATTATGTTAGGTCTTGGGGAAACATTGGATGAAATAAAAAATACAATTTATGATCTTAAAAAAATAGATTGTGATCAAATTACAATCGGCCAATATTTAAGGCCCTCATTAAATCATTTGGCAGTTAAGAAATATTGGGATCCATCAGAGTTTGAATATTTATATCGCTTCTCTAAGGAATTAGGATTTAAGAAAGTATCTTCTGGTCCCTTAGTTAGAAGTAGTTATCATGCTCGTTAACTTTCTTCAATTAAAGAAAGTTTCTTTTTAAGTTTTTTCAATATAGGAATACATTCTCCTGTCATAAGTGTACCTGCACCTCCCCAAACCAGCCTTAAAAAAAGATCTACTGGGCTAGAACCAACTTCTTTTACAATTTTAAATCCTATTAACTTGAAGTATCTTACAAGTTTTTTGCTATATCCTTCACTATCGAAAATGGCTAAAAGTCTTGCTTTGTTGCTTGATTTTTTCTCAATTGCCCAAGCCATAGTTGTTGCCCATATTAACTCCGAGACAAAAGGAGGAGAGTTACTTGCAATTTTCAATGTATCAAGCTGAATGCCTTGCTTATTTAAATAAGTCCAACCTTTCATTTCTCCCCATATCTTTACGATGTTATTATTTTGCTGCGCTATTACAATTCTAAAAAAACATAATCCAAGAGCTTCCCTAACTTGAATTTTAATTAATAGACCCAGGGAAAAAGCTAATTTTACTAATTCTTCTACTTTCATAGTTTTTAGTAATTAATTTTTATAGATTATTTGCTTTTTTTTTGATTTATTAATCTGTTTTTGTCTCTCTTCAAATCTTTTTCTATCTTCATCACTAAATTGGTTAACACATAAATGACATTGTATACCTTCTATATATTCATCTTTTTTTTGATCCTCTATAGAAATCGGCATCCCGCATGCATGGCATATGGAGTAGGAACCTTTATTTAATTCATGATCTAAAGCTACTCGTTTATCAAAAACATAACATTCACCCTCATATAAGCTTTTTCTTTTTGAAGTATCCTCCAAGTATTTAAGAATCCCGCCTTTTAAGTGGTATATATTTTTATAGCCTTTATTTCTTAATAAACTAGTAGCTTTTTCACATCTAATTCCTCCAGTACAAAACATAGCTATATTCTTAGATTTTCCATTTCCTAAGTGTTTTTCTAGATTATCATCAACCCACTTAGGGAATTCACTAAAATTTCTTGTATTTGGATTGATCGAGTTTTTAAAAGTTCCTAAGGACACTTCATAGTGATTCCTAGTATCAATGACTATAGTATTTTTATCTTCGATTAATTTATTCCATGTAAATGAGTCAATATAAGTTCCAGCCTCTTGTGATGGATTGATTTTAGGAACGCCCATAGTTACGATTTCTTTCTTGATTTTAATTTTTAATTTTTTGAAGACTTTCGTTTTTGAAAAACTTACTTTAAGGTTTAATTCATTAGTTCCCGAATATATCTTGATTATTTCTAGAACAATTTCAATAAGTTTTTCTTCTGCACATATAGTTCCATTAATTCCTTCATTTGCAAAAATTAATAAACCTGTTAGATCATTATTTTTCTCAATATTCAATAATTTATTTCTGAGCTCAAAAATTAAATTTTCACTAAATGGGAAGAAGGAATAAAGAGAAATTATTTGAAATTTTTTATCTTTCATAAGAAGAACATTTTGTTTCAGAAGTTTCAAAATCTTTATTAAATAAGACCCCTATTTCTTTGAGAAGTTTCCTGTCAGATTCAAAAGATGGGTTTGAGGTGGTCAGTAATTCATCTCCATAAAAAATAGAATTTGCACCACATTGAAAACATAAAATTTGAGCCTCCTTTGATAGCTTTTCTCTTCCTGCACTTAATCTTATTTTACTTTTAGGCATAAGAATTCTTGCAGTGGCTATCATCCTAATCATTTGAATAGAATCAACTTCTTGCTTGTCTTCTAGACCAGTACCTTCAATAGCTACTAATGAATTAATTGGAACACTCTCCGGGTGTGGGTTCATATTTGAAAGAACTTCTAACAAAGATGCTCTATCACCATTTGTTTCTCCTAATCCAATTATGCCGCCGCAACATACATTAATTCCTGCATCTCTGACTCTTTTGATAGTATCTAATCTATCTTGATAGGTTCTAGTAGTAATTATATTTTGGTAATACTCTGGACTCGTATCAAGATTATGATTATAGGCTGTTAAGCCAGCTTCAGCTAATTTTGATGCTTGTTCCTCAGTAAGCATTCCTGCTGTTACGCATGCTTCCATCTTTAGATCTTTTACACCCTTGACCATTTTTAACATGGATTCAAATGATTTACCGTCTCTAATTTCTCTCCATGCCCAACCCATGCAGAATCTTTCTGCACCCTCATTTTTTGCAATTCTGGCTCTTTCTAAAACCTCTTCAACTTCAAATTGAGGATGACTTTTAATTTCGCTAGCACTGTATATTGATTGGCTACAGTATGAACAATCTTCCTCACATCCTCCAGTTTTGACGCTATAAAGTGAGGCTAATTGGATTTGATATTTATTAAATTTCCTATGAACATTTTGAGACTCCCACATTAAATTTATCAAAGGCATATTTAATATGTCTAAAATTTCATTTCTATCCCAGTCAAATCTAATTTCACTAAATATCTGATTATTCGATTTAATCATTTTTAGTTAACAAGAAAAGTAAGAATCTTCAAAAGATTCATTTGCTAATGATTCTATACCGCCGAAACGCCTATTCCTAGATTGGTAATCAATTATTGCTTTGAGAAATTCAATTTCATTGAAATCTGGCCACAATACATCTGTTATATAAATTTCAGAATATGCTAATTGCCATAAAAGAAAATTGCTTATCCTTTTTTCTCCACTAGTTCTAATTAGCAATTCAGGATCCTTGACTCCTTTTGTTAATAGTTCTGAATTAAATAATTCTTCATTTACTTCACTAGCTTTTATTTCACCATTAAATGATTTTAGGGCTATTTCTTTAGCTACTTTTACTATTTCTTGCCTACCTCCATAATTTACACAAACGTTTAATATGAAATCTTGATTATTTTGAGTAAGAGATTCTGCACCGTGGAGGGTTAATTTTAAAGTTTCAGGAAAAGGAGATAGATCTCCTATGAACTTAATTTTTATTGATTCTGCATGTATTTCATCTATTTCTTTCCTTAAAACTTTACCAAATAGATTAATGAGATAATCAACTTCTTTACTAGGTCTTATCCAATTCTCTGTTGAAAATGCAAAAACTGTTAAAACTCTACAACCTAAATTTTTAGATGCCTTTATTATTTCTTTTAACACACTAACTCCCTTATTATGTCCAAACGATCTGGGTAAGCCCTTTTTAGTTGCCCATCTCCCATTCCCATCCATAATTATTGCTATATGTTGAGGTATTCTTTGCTTATCTATATTTTTAGATAATTCTAAATTTCTTGATGTAATTATTTTTTTTGAACTCATTGATTACTCTTTTATGTTAGTTAGGCTTTCTGATTTATTTTTATTTTTTTCATTTGTAATATTGCTAATACTATCATTTGAGTTTGTCTTTTGCGATGATGTTGTTTTATTTCCAGATGATTTTGATGCCCCTAGATAATTCTGATTGCCAATCAATTTTATAAGAAGTTCTTGTAATCTGCTACTTGTGATTGGTCTTTCAAGTTTACCCTGGCTTGCTAATGATAATGTACCAGTTTCTTCAGAGACTACAATACAAATACATCCGTCAAATCTTTCAGTGATACCCAATGCCGCTAAATGTCTTGTTCCATATCTACTTATTCCTTGTCTAGATAGAGGAAGTATCACACCAGCAGATATTATTTTATTGCCTTTAACCAGAACGGCTCCATCGTGAAGGGGAGTATCTGTCGCAAATAGATTGATCAAGAGATCAGTTGATAATTGAGCTTCAATAGTTGTTCCTGAATATAAGAAATCTTCGGGTCTTAAATCGCTGCCTAAATCTACAACAATCAATGCTCCTCTTCTATTTTGAGAGAGTTTCCCAGAGGTTTCAACTAACTGAGTAATAGTAGTTGATGAAGCTCTAAATTCTTTAGGAGGATTTCCTAGTAATACATTTAATCTTCCGGTTCCTAATAACTCCATTAATCTTCTAAGTTCTCCTTGCCACAGAATTGCTAAAGAAAGAGAACAAGCGAGAACTACAGCATCAATTAATTTTGAAGTTAAGGGTAGGTATGCATATCTTTGAATAAACCAAGCAAATGAAACTAAAAATAAATATCCTCTTAAAAGCCATAAAGTTCTTTGTTCTTTAACTCTTGAAAATAGTAAAAGTCCAAAACCAATAGCGAATAAGACATCTAATAAAAACTTTAAATTTATAAACCCCCAGAAATTCACATCAAAAGTAAAAGTAATTTAAATGTACCTAACTTTGCTTGATAAAGCGATCAGGTAAGACATCATATTTTAAAAGATCATGAGGACTCTCTCTCCTTTGTATAATCTCTGCTTCACTATTAGATACTATGACAGCTGCAGGTCTAGGAATTCTGTTGTAATTAGAACTCATCGAATTATTGTATGCACCAGTGCCAAAAACACAAATTAAATCACCTGTTTTGCAATTTGCTAGTTCTAGCTCCTTAAATAAAACATCTCCAGATTCACAATGCTTACCTGCAACGGTATATTTTTTACGGCTACTATTATTTAAAGGATTACTAACCAAACAGGCTGAATAATTTGATTGGTAAGTTATTGGTCTAGGATTATCACTCATCCCTCCATCAACTGATAGATATGTTCTAATGCCAGGGATCTCTTTAAATGATCCAATCTTGTAAACAGTAACACCTGCAGTAGAGACTATAGATCTTCCAGGCTCACACATCAAGATAGGCAAGTTTAATCTGTTTTTTTTGCAAGCTTCAATAACAGATAATGAAATAGTTTTTACCCATTCATCAATTGATGGTGGATCATCATCTTCAGTATATTTGATGCCTAAACCCCCACCGACATTTAATTCTTTGATATCGTGCCCGAATTTTTTAGCTTCCAAGATAACATTGATCATTATTTCTCCAAGATCTTTATGAGGTTCTAGTTCAAAAATTTGAGAACCAATATGTGCATGCAAACCAATTAATTTTAGATGTTTCTTATTACTAATAACTTCAAATAAATTATTTAGGTTTTCAATTCCAAAACCAAATTTACTATCAAAGGAACCTGTCCTGATATATTCATGGGTATGGCATTCTATTCCAGGAGTGAATCTTATCATTATCTCTAAATCATGATTTAAGGAATTAGAAATTTTTTCTAATCTGTCTAAATCATGATCATTATCTACAATTATTTTTATATTTTGTTGGACTGCGAATTCTATTTCTTTGTTAGATTTATTGTTACCATGAAAAACAATTTTCTCATTTTTTACACCACCTTTTAAAGCTGTTAATAGTTCGCCTTCTGATACTGCATCAAGTCCAAACCCTTCTGAAGCTATTAAGTTACTCATAAATATAGAACTATTTGCTTTAGATGCATATATAGGAAGAGATTCTCCTGGATAGTATTTCTCTAATGCTTTTTTATATGCTCTACAAGAGTTTCTTAATGTAATCTCATCTAAAATATATAGAGGTGATTCATATCTTTTTACTAAATCTTCAAGTGAACATCCACCAATTGATAATTTCCCGTCATTATTTATTGATGTAGTAATAGGTACTATATTTTTATTAGGGCTTTCAAGATTAATTGTCTTATTTAAAAATGAAGTTTTTTCTTCCATGGTTAAACTTTTATAGAGATATTCTATAACTTTCAGATATTTTATAATAGCCTAAAGTCTAATGTCTAATGTATTTCTAGGGAATTTTGATTAAAAATAATGTTATCTATTAAAGAAATAACAAAAGACAATGTTCGATTATGCTTTGAATTTGATTCAAAAACAATTTCTCTATGGAGTGCAAAACAATGGACAGAGGAACTTAAAAAAAAAAGTGTAAAAGTCTTCAAGTTATCTTTATTAAATGAGGTTATAGGTATTTGTGCAATTGAATTAGTAATTGATGAAGCCCAAATAAATTATTTCTCAGTGAATAAAAAATTTAGAAGGAAGGGTTTTGGTACTCATTTAATGAGATATTTAATTAAAATATGTGAGGAATTAAATATAAAAAAACTAATATTGGAAGTCTCAGAGACTAATTATGCAGCTAAGAATTTTTATAATCATTTTCAATTTTTTACGGTAGGAATAAGAAAAAAATATTATAAAGACGGCTCTGATGCTCTTTTAAAAGAAAAAACTTTAATAAAGAAATAATTTTAAAATATTACTGTTCGGATAACCAGAATCATTGAAATCAATTGTATAAAGGGCTATATCATTAAATAAAGTAAATTTTGAGTGTAATAAAGCCTACTTTGGGTATTCACAAAAGCTCATTATGAACACAATATTGAGAGATTACTGGTAGGTTATTAATAGGAATCTAATATTCTGATGTTTGAAAGATTTACAGAAAAGGCTATAAAAGTCATTATGCTTGCCCAAGAGGAAGCTAGAAGGCTGGGTCATAATTTTGTTGGTACAGAACAAATTTTATTGGGATTAATTGGAGAAGGAACAGGAGTGGCTGCTAAGGTGCTTAAGTCACTTGGAGTTAATTTAAAAGATTCAAGAATAGAAGTTGAAAAAATAATAGGTAGAGGATCTGGTTTCGTAGCTGTAGAAATACCTTTCACTCCCAGAGCAAAAAGAGTTTTAGAATTATCACTTGAAGAAGCACGACAATTAGGACATAACTACATAGGCACTGAGCATCTTCTCCTTGGTTTAATTAGAGAAGGTGAGGGTGTTGCAGCAAGAGTACTAGAGAATCTTGGGATTGATCTTACAAAAGTTAGAACTCAAGTGATAAGGATGTTAGGGGAAACTGCTGAAGTCGGCGCAGGAGCTAATTCCAGCAAAGGTAATTTAAAAACTGCTACTCTTGATGAATTTGGTACTAATTTAACTAAATTAGCAAGCGAATCAAAACTCGATCCAGTTGTAGGTCGTTATTCAGAAATAGATCGTGTAGTTCAGATATTAGGTAGGAGAACTAAAAATAACCCAGTTTTAATAGGAGAACCTGGTGTTGGTAAAACAGCTATAGCAGAAGGACTAGCACAAAGGATACAGCTTGGAGATATCCCTGACATCCTAGAAGATAAAAGAGTTTTGACTCTTGATATAGGACTTCTAGTCGCAGGTACAAAATATAGAGGAGAATTCGAAGAGAGATTAAAAAAAATAATGGAGGAAATAAAATCAGCTGGGAATGTTATTCTCGTCATTGATGAAGTACATACACTTATTGGTGCTGGCGCTGCTGAAGGCGCTATAGATGCTGCCAATATTCTTAAACCAGCCTTGGCACGAGGAGAACTTCAATGTATTGGTGCTACAACTCTCGATGAATATAGAAAACATATTGAGAGAGATGCTGCTCTGGAAAGGAGATTCCAACCTGTAATGGTTGGAGAACCTTCTATTGAAGACACAATTGAAATCTTAAAAGGACTTAGAGAGCGTTATGAACAACATCATCGTTTAAAAATTACTGACGAAGCTCTAGAGGCAGCTGCTCATCTTGGAGATCGTTATATATCTGATAGGTTTTTACCTGATAAAGCAATAGATCTTATCGATGAAGCAGGAAGCAGGGTTAGGTTAATAAACTCTAAACTTCCTCCAGAAGCAAAACAAATTGACAGAGAATTAAGACAAATTCAAAAACAGAAAGAAGAATCAGTAAGAGATCAAAATTTTGATCAAGCAGGTAAATTAAGAGAGAAAGAGATAGAATTAACCACAAAAATTAAAGAGCTTTTAGAAAATAAAAAAGAAACTACCACAAAAGATAATGCTGATAATGTCTCAGAGACTGCAAAGGAAAATTCAATAGCTTTGCAAAATCCACTTGTAAGTGAAGAAGATGTTGCCCACATTGTTGCTTCATGGACAGGAGTTCCTGTACAAAAATTAACAGAAACTGAGTCTGTTAAACTTCTAAATATGGAGGAAACCCTTCATCAAAGGTTAATTGGGCAAGATGAAGCTGTAAAAGCCGTATCAAGAGCTATAAGAAGAGCTAGAGTTGGTTTGAAAAATCCAAATAGACCTATAGCTAGTTTTATTTTCTCTGGTCCTACAGGTGTAGGTAAAACTGAATTAACTAAATCTTTGGCCTCATATTTCTTTGGCAGTGAAGAAGCAATGATTAGATTAGATATGTCAGAATTCATGGAAAGACATACGGTAAGTAAGCTAATAGGTTCTCCTCCTGGTTATGTAGGCTTTAATGAAGGAGGTCAACTTACAGAAGCAGTTAGAAGAAGACCATACACAGTTGTTTTATTTGATGAAGTAGAAAAGGCTCATCCAGATGTCTTTAATTTATTATTACAACTCTTAGAAGAAGGTAGATTAACTGATTCTAAAGGTAGAACAGTTGACTTTAAAAATACTTTGCTAATAATGACTTCTAATATTGGTTCTAAAGTAATTGAGAAAGGAGGTGGAGGTTTGGGCTTTGAGTTTTCAGGAGATTCGGTTGAAGATAGCCAATATAACAGAATAAAATCTTTAGTTAATGAAGAATTAAAACAATACTTCAGACCCGAATTTTTAAATAGGCTTGATGAAATAATCGTATTTAGGCAACTAACTAAGAATGAGGTCAAAGAAATTGCTGAAATAATGTTAAAAGAAGTTTTTGATCGATTAAAAGATAAAGGTATCAAGTTAGATGTAACTGATGCTTTTAAAGAAAGACTTGTTGAAGAAGGTTATAATCCATCTTATGGAGCAAGACCTTTAAGAAGGGCGGTTATGCGTTTACTTGAAGATAGTCTTGCTGAGGAAGTTCTTTCTGGAAGAATAAAAGATGGAGATAAGGCTTTAGTTGATATTGATGAAAATAAAAAAGTGAAAATTAATATTTCTTCTGAAGAATCTTCTCAAGAGTTAGCGGGTGCTAATTTCTAAATAGGTTTGAAATGCAATCAATCTCTCCAGAAATTATATTTAGGGGAAATGATGCCTGGCAAGAAGCTCTCCCTCAAATTACTAAATTAACTAAAAGACCCCTGATTTTAGGAAGAAGTATTCATACAAATAATATAAGAAAAAAAATACACAATGATTTAAAAAATCAAAACTTATATGTTAATTCTGCTAACTTAGAATTTGACTGTTGTCTAGAAGATTTATCAAGGATAAAGAATATAATCCAGAGAAATAAATGTGATTCTATTATTTCAGCAGGAGGTGGTAAGGTTCTTGATGCTGGAAAATATTTAGCAGATCATCTGTTTCTCCCATGCATTACAGTTCCCTTAAGTGCTTCTACATGTGCAGGTTGGACAGCATTATCAAATATTTATACCAAAAAGGGTCAATTTATAAAGGATGTTACACTCAGATCTTGTCCAAAGATATTAGTTTTTGATCATACATTTATTCAAACTGCCCCAACTAGAACCCTGGCTAGTGGGATAGCTGATGCTTTAGCAAAGTGGTATGAATCATCTTTGACAAGTTCAAAAACGGAAGATGGCTTAGTTCAACAAGCAATTCAAATATCTAGAGTATTGAGAGATCAATTGCTTATAGATGGAGAGAAAGCTTGCAAGACTCAAGCAGCTCAAGGTCTGTCTTGGCAAAATACAATAGAAGCTTGTGGATTAACTGCTGGATTAATAGGAGGAATTGGTGGAGAAAAATGTAGAACTGCAGCAGCTCATTCACTTCATAATGCTATTACTCAGATAATTTCTACTCCTAAATTCTTACATGGTGAAATAGTTGGAGTTGGTATATTATTTCAACTAAAATTGGAAGAATTGAAAAATAATAATAAATTGGCCCAACAATCAAGAAAACAACTTTTGGTATTAATGAAAAAATTAAATTTACCAACTACTATCTCAGAATTGGGAATTAATGTTTTTGAAAATAATAATTTAGAGAAAATTGCTGAATTTACTCTTAGAGATGATTCTGAGATCCATTTCTTACCTTTTGAAATTAACCAGAAAGATATTGTTGAAATTATTACCAATTTAGAAAAACAGGAAATTATAATTAAATAATTCTTGACTAACACTAATTACGAGAAATTTAATAAATTGAATGTTGATTTCTTTGAACGAGAAAAAATATGTCTTCAAGATCCATTGGGTTTGAATATAGCAAGTGATGTAAGATGGATAAAACTAAATGAAGATTGGAACTCTGCTCAATTCCCTGTGGTTATAGGAGGGAAAGGTAGTCCTATTATTTTATTACATGGATTTGATAGTAGTTTCCTTGAGTTTAGAAGAATATATTCATCATTAAAAGAAAATTACCAAGTAATAGTTCCAGATTTATTAGGTTTTGGATTTACTCCAAGATATGCAGTTAAGCAATATTCCCCTTCAAAAATAATTTCACATTTAGTTGATATTATTAAGGCCTTAAAAATAAATCAAAAGATAAAAATTTTAGGTGCATCTATGGGTGGATCCGTAGCTATACAATTAGCTAATGAACTTCCAGATTGTATTGATAAAATAATGCTATTATCTCCTGCGGGATTATTTGGAGAACCTAAGAATATTACTTTTCCTCTAAATCACATTGGGGCTTTATTTCTAGGTTTGCCTAAAGTAAGAAAAAGTATTTGCAGGCAAGCATTTGCATTCCCTGATAGAGATGTTGGTCCGATGGAAGAGCAAATTGCTTCAATTCATATAGGTTCTATAGGTTGGAGGCATTCATTGGCATCATTTGCAAAAAGCGGAGGATTTGCTGGAACATTTAAATATGTTCAGAATCTTCCAATAAAAACTGTTTGTGGAGAAAATGATCGTATTCTAGGGAAAAAAGAGATTAAAAAAATAAAAAAAATAGAAAAATTAAATTGTGTAGGTTTGCAAAATTGCGGTCATCTTCCTCATATAGATTTACCATCATTGTCATGTAAAATAATTAAAGATTATTTTTGTTCATAATATTGTTTTTAAGGACCTAATAAAGTTAGGTTTAGAGATGATTAAGATCTTTTATTCATCAATGTAGTTTTAAATTATTAATTAAAATAATTAACAATAATAATAATGTAGTAGATAACAGACGGGGTAAAAATATAACTATCAATTCTATCAAGGATACCCCCATGCCCAGGTAAAAAAGTTCCAGAATCTTTTATTTTTGCATCCCTTTTCATCATTGATTCAATTAAATCTCCTACTAGCGCCATAAGAGAAATTAATAATCCATACAAAATCCCAATTAACAATGGATTATTCAAATTAAGTACAAATGCGAAGAAAATTGCAAGTAATATTGAGCATGATATTCCTCCAATTAGCCCTTCAATAGTTTTACTTGGAGATATAGGTGAAAGTGATCTTTTCCCAAATGACTTTCCAATAAAATAAGATCCAATGTCACTAGCTACAATTAAAAAACAAGAAGTTAAGGTTAAATAGAGACCAAAAGAATTTGAGAAGTTCGATAATAAAGTCACCCCAGAATTACTTAGTCCAGTTTCTAATGCCCTTAATTTGATCCAATAACTAGGTAAAAAACCTAAATAGAATAATCCAAAAATAGATGCTGCAATATCAGAAATAGTTCCTGATTTTGGCTGTAATAGTAACCATGTACATATTCCTACAGAACAAATTGGCAGAATGGAGTTAGCTATTTCCTTATCAATTAAACCTGTTGTTTCAAGATAAGTAGAAGTTATAATAATTAAACATGAAAATAAAGTAGTTTTTGTAGCCGGTTTTATGCCTGTAAATTCTGCCATTCTAAAGAATTCTAATAATGCTAAATAAGTAAGTAATGCAATAGCTATTGTGAAATACCAATCACCCAATAAAACAACAATCAGCCCGAAAATTCCTATAATTAATCCGCTTCTTACTCTCATATTTGATTTCTAAGATTTTAAAACACTTATATAAGAATTTACCAGATCTTCGTTATACATACTTAGATTCTTTATCCAATTGAGCCTATTTTGGTCTATTCTTTCTCCAGGAACGATTAATGGTATGCCTGGCGGATAAGGACAAATAATATCGCCAGAAATTTGTCCCAAGGATTCAGAAAGCAAAATCCTATTAGTTTTACTTCTCAAGGCAACACCAATATGTTTCTCTGGAGTTTCAATTAATTTAAAAGGTGGTTTTATCATTTTTAACTTACTAAAATGTTTAGATTCCTTTAGTAATTTCATCCATATTTTTTCGAATAAAGCAATAAAATTACTTTGGTCTGAAAAACCTAAGCAAAAAGTAAGTGTCATCATTTCAGGTAATTCAGCAATAAGTCCATTTTTATAAAAAAAACTATCAGCGGTAAAACCATCAATTCCAATCTTAGATGTGTTTAAGATTATTTTTAATGGATCTTGAGTTTCAATAAGAGGGATATTTTTTCTAAGTAATTTTTGGAAGATAGCTTTTGCTTCCAAAATCCTTTTTTGATATTTTGAGATACTTTTTTTATTCAGCCAGTCTTTTATAGATTCTTCACAAGAAGATAGTAAAAGAGAACTTGGACTAGTAGTTTGAAATAAGTTAACACTTCTGATTAAATTACTTTCTTCTATTAAATCTCCTTGATACCAAAGTACTGATGTTTGGGTCAGTCCGTTAAGTGACTTATGCAAAGAATGAACTACTAAATCAGCTTTTGATTTCAGAGCGGATTTAGGTAGATTAAGATTCTGACAAAAAAGAAAATAAGCACCGTGGGCTTCATCGACTAAAACAGGCAGATTCTTTTGATGGCAGATATCAATTAAAGGTTCTAGTTCTGCAGCATATCCCTGATAATATGGATTGACTAAAATAACTCCAACAACTTTTTTCTTTTTGAAATCTATATTTTTAAATACTTTTTTCAGCCATTTTTTAGTTATTGGCTTGTAATGGCCTGTCTTTGACGAGAATTCTATATTAAAAAAAATTGGTATTATATTTTGCATTGCACAAGTTTTAATAACACTTATATGAACATTTCTAGGCATAAGAATATATTCTCCAGGTTTAGCCATTGCAATTATTCCTGATTGAATTAATCCAGATGCGCCATTAACACCAAAAAAACATCTTTTTGTTTTAAATCTTTTCGAAAGCTCTTTTTGCGATTTTGCAATTAATCCAGTTTTGGCCAGTGGCGAACCAATCTCAGGAAGTTCAGGTAAATCCCAAAAACCAGGGCGCATTTTCAAGATTTTGATTAATCTTTTTGGTAGAGCTTTTCCTCTATTATGCGCCGGAAAAAAAAGTGACTTTAAAAATTTCTTAGTTAGAAATGATGAAATACTCATGAAGTATTATTGACCTAGATAGAATGAATTAAATAGAAACTCTTCTTTAATATCTTTGAAAATAAATGGAAATTCCTTATTCAGAATATTCACCAAAAGGAGATTTGATTTGGTTGATCTTAAGGCCATGGATTTTTATACCAAGAGTGTTATATATCCTTTTAAATTTATTTTTTCTTTTTTTAAGAATACTTTTTCAAGGTAACAGTAAAAATAAAAATGTACAGAAAAATCTTTCAAAACATCTTTTTGATGTAATTACAGATTTAGGACCTTGTTTTATTAAATTAGGTCAGGCCCTATCAACTAGACCTGATTTGGTAAGGCAAGATTGGTTAACAGAATTAACAAATTTACAGGATAATCTTCCTCCTTTTCAACATATAATCGCTCTAAAAATAATTGAAGAGGAACTAGGCGCACCCGCGAATGAACTATTTGATGAATTCCCAGATACTCCTGTTGCTTCAGCTAGTTTAGGTCAGGTTTATAAAGCTAAAACAAAAAATAATACTTATTGTGCTGTAAAAGTTCAGAGACCTAATTTATACTTCCTTATTAGGAGAGATATTGTAATTCTAAAAATTTTAGCAACTACTTTTTCTCCATTCTTGCCATTAAATATAGGTGTTGGAATTGGAGAAATAATAGATGAATTTGGTAAAGCCCTTTTTGAGGAAATTGACTATGAAAAAGAAGCAAAAAATGCGTTGAAGTTTGCTGACTTATTCAGATCTAATCCAAATGTCTTTATACCCAATTTAGAAAATGATTTTTCCTCAAAAAAGGTTATTACAACATCTTGGATTGATGGAGTTAAATTGAGAGATAGGGAAATATTAGAGAAAAATAATTTGGTTCCTGCTTCTTTTATAAAAACTTGTGTAATAAGTGGCTTACAACAATTATTCGAGCATGGCTATTTTCATGCAGACCCTCATCCTGGAAACATGTTTGCTTTAAAAGGAGGAAGCACAGATTCTGGACATTTGGCATATGTAGATTTTGGAATGATGGACACTATTACAAATTCAGATAGGCTTACTCTTATTAAGGCAATTGTGCACATAATAAATGAACAATATCTACTTCTAGCTAAAGATTTTCAGAAATTAGGCTTTTTAACTAAAGAACAAGACCTTAATAAAATTGTGGAGCCTCTTAAAGAGGTTCTTGGAGGTTCTTTAACTGCTAAAGTGGGTGATTTTAATCTAAAAAATGTAACTGATAAATTCTCAAAATTAATGTACTCTTACCCCTTTAGAGTTCCAAGTAGGTTCGCTTTAATAATAAGGGCAGTAGTTAGTCAAGAAGGTTTAGCTTTAAGACTTGATCCTGAGTTTAAAATTCTAAAAGTTGCATATCCTTATATTGCTAAGAAACTTTTAACAGACAATTCAGATGAAATTGTAGAAATTCTTTTAGAAGTTGTATTTGATAATAAGGGAAGAATACAAATAGAAAAAGTTGAAAGTTTATTAAATATTTTATTTAAAGATTCTGATACTATAAATGCAGATTTAATACCAGTAGCAAATGCTGGTATTAAATTATTTGTAAGTAAAAAAGGATCTGAAGTTAGAAAGAATCTTTTACTAAGTTTGATAAAAGATGACAAATTAGAACTAAAAGATGCGAAAAAACTTTTAAGTTTAATTAGAGAAACTTTTAGCCCATTAAATATTGCAAAAAGTGCTGTTAAAAGTATTATATCTCCTGCTTAGTTTGATTTATATCAAGTCATTAAATTATGTTTTTTCATTTATTAATTGATTAAAATTATATTAAATTATTTAAATATAGAATTGATTAGTCAAAGAAAAATAATTCTGAATTTCACAATATTCAATGAGAAATTTAAACATTTATTTTTAAAAAATAAGTCAAACATCGAGAATAATATAAGTTCGAATAAAATGGTTAATCAATACGATGAAATAGGAAAAATAATAAAAGAAGCAAGAATTCAAAAGGATATTTCTATTGAAGAATTATCCCGATTATCAAAGATTCCAAAATATACAATAAATTCGATTGAAAATAATATTGAACACATTCGGCCTAAATATCCCTTTATAAGATCAATATTATTGAAATTGGAAGACTGTTTATCTCTAAGGAAAAATAGTCTTTCAGGCTTAATAATTAATGAAAATAAAAAATCTAAGAAATATAGAAGAAAAATTTTAGTCAAAAAATTTGATTTTATTAATTCTTGGGTTGGAAGTGTATTGTATTTCTTACTTTTGGTTTTGACGATATTTATCCTAAAACGATATTTTGCTTCTAATGTAAATATTATTGAGATTCAGTATATTCAAGAAAATATAAAAGAAAAATAAACTTCTGCCATACAATTTTAATCATTTATTCTTCCATAACTCTTTCCAAGTTCACTAAAATCTTTTAGCTTCGGTTCTATATCTTCTAAAGGTTTATTCAATTTCCATCTCCAGTTATTTTTAATTGTTCCAGGTTTGTTTAATCTGCAAGAGTCATCTAAAGATAAAATATCTTGTATTGGGGCAATAAATAGATTAGCTTTTGTTTTCATACCAATTTCCATTAAGTCCCAAGAAGGATTATTAAAAAGTTTATAATCATCATTTAGTTTCGCTTTAACGTTTTTATCTAAGCATTCCCACCAAGATTTAGAGGTAGCGTTATCATGAGTACCTGTATAAACCACCCAATTCTCTCCTTTGATATTATGAGGTAGATAAGGGTTGTCTGGATTTCCATCAAAAGCAAATTGTAGAATTTTCATTCCTGGTAGTTCGAAATTTTCCCGTAATTTTTCTACGTCTGCTGTTATAACACCAAGGTCTTCAGCAATAATAGGTAAATAATCAGCTTTTAAATCTTTCTTCAACATGTTTAAAATTCTTCTCCCAGGAGAATTTATCCACCTTCCATTAATTGCAGTCTTAGCATTCCCCTCAACTCTCCAATATTCTGATAAAGCCCTGAAATGATCCAACCTTAACAAGTCCACTAGTTCAAATTGCCTTTTAAATCTCCTTCTCCACCAATCGAAGTTTTCTCTTTTATGTCTTGACCAGAAATAAGTTGGAGTGCCCCATAGTTGTCCTGTAGAGGAAAAATAATCAGGAGGAACACCACTTTGAAAGATTAAATCTCCATTTTGAGATACCGAGAATAGTTTTTTGTTTTTCCAGACATCAACACTGTCTCTTGAAACATAAAAAGGTAAATCCCCAATTAGTTTAATTCCATTAAATTTTGCAAATTCTTTAATTCTTTTCCATTGATTGTCTAGGTGCCACTGGATTAATTTTTTTATAAGTATTGCTTCTTTATTTTTTTCTATCCATGGGTTCAAAAACTCTATATTCCCCTCTTTAAATTGTTTAGGCCATTTCCACCAAGGCAGCATATTGAACTTTTCTCTTATAACCATAAATATGGAATAATCTTCAACCCAATAATTATTTTTATTCCATTCAAAAAAGTCTTTTTTTCTTTGTTCAGATTGGTATTCCCATGCATTTAATAGATGTTCTCCTACTTTTCTCGATAAATTGTCTGCCAAATCAAAATCAAAATAATTATTTTTATTTTGATTTTTTATTTTTAGTTCCTCTTCCTTAGATAAAAAGACAAAACGTTTCTCAATTAATTCGTTAATGTCAAGAAACCATGGGTTAAGAGCAAAACTAGAGGGCGAACTATATGGAGATCCAGTTGAGTCTGTTGGTGTAAGAGGTAAAAATTGCCAGTGATTTATACCATGATTTGAAAGCTTTTCAATCCATACTTTAGCTTCTATGCCAAAGGTCCCACTCTGAGTTCCACCAGGAAGACTTGAAGGATGCAGGAGTATTCCTAATGATTTTTCAGTTAGAATTGATTTTATAGACATAGCTTTAAAAATATTTTGATTTTTTACAATTCAAATAACAAACATCTTTTTATTCTAAACATATACAAATTCATCTCACTTAACAAATAAAGTTATTAATTACTAAAGATTAGATTAAAAGGTTTATATAAATTATTTTTAGATATCTTTAATTGCTTCAAAATTAATAGTTGTGACTTTTGACAAAATCAACTTAATTTATCTGGGCGAATTTCACATAAACGACTACGATAATAATATAGTTTTAGATTGCTAATTTCGTGACAAGCTTTATCACGGCAGTGCAGAATAAAGAGCCAAACTTTAATCTAAATAATAGTCGATTAAGGTTAGTAAGTGGAACATCCAATCCTAAATTAGCATTGGAGATAGCTTCATATTTAGGGATAGAGAATGTACCGTTAATATCTAAAAGATTTGCAGATGGAGAACTTTATGTTCAAATCCAACAATCAATAAGAGGTTGTGATGTATTTCTAATACAACCTACTTGTGCTCCTGTTAATGATAGTTTAATGGAGTTGATGATTATGGTTGACGCTTGCAAAAGAGCATCGGCTAGACAAATAACAGCTGTAATTCCATATTTTGGATATGCCAGGGCAGATAGAAAGACTTCTGGAAGAGAATCTATTACTGCCAAGCTCACAGCTAATTTGCTAGAGAAATCAGGAGTTGATAGAGTTCTTGCTATGGATCTTCACTCTGCTCAAATACAAGGATATTTTGATATTCCATGTGATCATATATACGGATCTCCTGTTTTAATTGATTATTTAGAGAGTTTAAACTTAGAAGAAGTTGTAGTTGTTTCTCCCGATGTAGGAGGTGTCGCAAGAGCAAGAGCATTCGCAAAACTAATGAATGATGCCCCATTAGCCATAATTGATAAAAGAAGAGCCGCTCACAATATTGCTGAAAGTCTTACTGTAATAGGAGAAGTTGAGGGCAAAACAGCTATTCTTATAGATGACATGATAGATACCGGAGGCACAATTTGTTCTGGAGCTAACTTATTGAAAAAAGAGGGTGCAAAAAGAATATTTGCATGCGCTTCACATGCGGTATTTTCTCCTCCTTCTCATGAAAGATTAAGTATGCATGATTTATTTGAACAAGTCATAGTAACTAATAGTATTCCTGTTGTTTTGAGAGAGAGTTTCCCTCAATTAAAAGTACTTTCTGTTGCAAATATGTTAGGAGAAGCTATTTGGAGGATTCATGATGAAAGTTCAGTTAGCTCAATGTTTAGATAATTGTTAAAATCATTTTTTATTTTCTTTTAGAATCTTTCTAACTTTTTTTCTTACTTTTTTAGGTACGCTATCTGGACAATATTCAATTGCTGTTGTAACGATTTGAAATTCGGCTCCTGAAAATAACTTCTTTCTATCTAATTTTTTCTTACCCAGATTTTTTATTAATCCACCATGCTTGCCTTCTATTACCTGTACATATGTTGCTGAAGCTACTCCTACCGCTTTAGGAAATTCAATACCAGCTTTTGAGGCAATACAAAGATAAGAGGCCCCCATCCCTTTATACAAAAACAAGTCTTGTTCTGTTGCAGGCAGTAGGTTATTCTCTGCCTTAATTCCTTTACCTAAATTACTTATCTCAGAAAAATTTAAAAACAAAAGAGTAGTTAGGCCTATAAAATTAATAAATTTTCTTGAAAAAAATCTTATGCTCATCAAGTAGTTTTATTTTATAATTAAATAACATTCTATAATTTTAATTTAGATTTGCAAATTTAAATTAATTAATAATTTTTTTTTCATGATGATTTTCTACAATTTTAAGTTTATTTTTATTCCATGAATATATAACCCTAAATCTATAATTGTCTGTATCAACAAGTCTTGTATGTTCTAGTATATACCAGTCATCATATGAAGATTCAAAAATCATTTCATGTTCATCTACTTGCTTAATATTGGAAACACCTTCAACATTACTTAAATAAAAATTTTCTCTTAATAATTGGTGCCCATTTAAAAAGGCTTGCATTTCACCTGTCTCTTTATATTCTGGATTTTCATCAAAGAAAGTATATTTTTTTTCAGGATACCAGTTAAATTTATAACATGAATCACATTCTTTGTTATTTTCAATAGTTTGAATATTTATATTCATACATAGGTTATATGTTTTTTTTTTGTCCTCAAAAAAATATGTTCTATTGGATTTCCAAAGTCCAATATTTCTAGAGAACCATCTTTTTAAATTTATATTTAAACTAATTTCTGGAGAATTATTTTGTCCAAAATTTAGGCTATCTTTTTGATTAATAACAACCATTTATAAATAAGTCCTATATATTTCATAGCTTATCTGTAAAATAATTATAAATATCTTAATGTGTTTATAAGGATTAACAGCTTTTCAACACTTCAGGGGGAATGATTTGAATGAAAAAAAAGAACTAAAATTAATACTTGTAACGTCTAGAAATCACCTTTCTAGTGCAGATATTAAATCATTATTAGCGTATTTAGAATCAGATGATTGTGAATTTAAGATATCTCTACAAATTTCTGAACCTACTGAACAGCCTGAGCTCTTAGAGTTACATAGACTAGTTGCTATCCCTGCTTTAATAAAGCTCTCACCAGCACCAAAACAAGTATTTGTTGGAAGTAATCTTTTTTCTCAAGTGCAGACATGGTTGCCAAGATGGTCACAGGAAAGGTTAACAAAAAATTTAGGAATTAATCTGCAACCTTCTAAAATCGATTCAATAAGAACTCAAACAGAATTTCTTCTAGAAGACGAACTTCTTGTCTTGAGACAAGAAAATGAGACCCTAACTAAAAGAATTGAATCGCAAGAAAGATTGTTAAGAATGGTTGCACATGAATTAAGAACCCCTCTGACTGCCGCAACTCTTGCTATTCAAAGTCAGAAACTAGGTCAAATTGACATAACAAAATTACAAGATGTAATCAAAAGACGTTTGGAAGAAATTGAACTTTTATCTCAAGATCTTCTGGAAGTTGGTACCACTAAATGGGAAGCATTATTTAACCCTCAAAAAATTGATTTGGGTAATATAACTGCTGAAGCAATACTTGAATTAGAAAAGTTCTGGAGATTAAGACATATTCAAATTGATACTGATATTCCATCTGATCTTCCAAATGTATTTGCAGATCAGAGAAGAATGAGGCAAGTTTTTTTAAATTTAATTGAAAATGCTCTTAAATTTTCAAATGATTCTGGTTCTATAAAAATCACAATGATTCACAAGACAAATCAATGGGTAGAAATAACAATTTGTGACAAAGGAGCAGGAATTCCTTTAAATGAACAAAAAAGAATCTTTCTTGATAGAGTTAGGCTACCACAGACATCTGAGGGGACATCAGGATTTGGGATAGGCTTATCCGTTTGCAGGAGAATAGTAGAAGTTCATGGAGGAAGAATATGGGTTGTATCTGAAGTTGGTGAAGGTTCTTGCTTTCATTTTACAGTTCCTGTATGGCAAGGCCAAAATAAAGATCAACAATACTTGACGAAAGGATAGCTTTACTCTTAATTTTAAAAAGCATATAATGTTATTTCCTTGGCCCCATCGTCTAGAGGCCTAGGACACCTCCCTTTCACGGAGGCGACAGGGGTTCGAATCCCCTTGGGGCTATTTTAAAAAATTTAAGATTTTTAATTAAATTATTGATAATTTTGCTTGCTTTTCAACAGCAATCAAGTTTTCAGAAAGGTCATTTTTTAATCTTTTCTCTATCATCCCAATAGGCATCCATTGACAGCCTTGAACAGTTAAATCATAAATTAATGAGTTTTTTGAATTGTCTTTGTTTTTTTTTATTCTCCAACTACCTTCGAACTTTCTGAAATCTCCTTTAATTAAGCTAAATTTCAAAAGGCCAAGTTCTTTCTCTTCAAATAAATCAATAGTTACTTCAGCGGAAAATTTTATTCCAAGGAAATCTTGAGCCCCAACTTGTCTTAAATGAACATTATTATTTTTTTTGTATATTTTTTTGCTCAATAATAGATTTGGTATATAAATATTTAGTCGATCATAATCAGTTAGTACATTCCATAGGGAGTCGAAAGTTGCAGTAGTTGTTAACTGTGCTGCAAGTCTTCTGGTTCCTCCCGGAAACTTTTCCATAGTTTGCTCAATTGTCCTGTAATCATTACTTTCAGAATGATCTACAGATCCTTGAGAATTATTCATTAGTGAATTTTTAATCAAGTAATAATATTCCTGAGCTACTATACCGAGAAAATACTAGTAAATTGTTAAATCATTAAACTTCCTTTAAAATATCCCGATCTCAAAACGTAACCATTTTTATAAAAATCTAACAATTTAATATACAAATTGATAGTGTTTTATTAATGAATTCTAAAAAATGTACTCTCAAGCAAAAGTTCTAGCAGGCGGATTAGCTCATATTCCAGTAATAATAGGTGTTTTTTATCTTATACTCTCATTGTTTAATAAAAGAGCTTTAAAATTTCCTCAGGACAATAAAGGGAAAAAGTCTGATGTAAAAGTAGCTTCAACAAATGCCACAACTAAAAAGGTTTCTGTCTCAAATGCAGAAGCACCAAAACCTGTTAAGAAAAAACATGCTGATGTCCCTGTAAATATTTATAGACCAAAAACACCATATGAAGGTACCGTCATAGAAAACTATAGTCTTCTTAAAGAAGGAGCTATTGGGAGAGTAAATCACATTACATTCGACCTTAAGGATAGTGACCCTTTCTTGAATTATGTTGAAGGCCAGAGCATTGGTATTATGCCTGCTGGGGAAGATGCTAATGGTAAACCTCATAAGTTAAGGCTTTATTCAATAGCAAGTACTAGGCATGGAGATAATTTTGAGGGTAATACTGTTTCTCTTTGTGTTAGGCAACTACAGTATGAGAAAGATGGTGAAACTATTAATGGTGTTTGTTCTACCTACTTATGTGATATTAAGCCTGGAGATAAAGTAAAGATTACTGGTCCTGTAGGTAAAGAAATGCTCCTTCCTGAGGAAGAAGATTCAAACATAGTTATGTTAGCTACTGGAACAGGAATAGCCCCTATGAGAGCCTATTTAAGAAGAATGTTTGAAGCAACCGAAAAGGAAAAAAACAACTGGAATTTTAAAGGAAAGGCTTGGTTATTTATGGGAGCCCCAAAATCAGCAAATCTTTTATACGAGGAAGATTTCCAAAGATATCTTACTGATTATCCTGATAACTTTAAATACACAAAAGCTATTAGTCGTGAAGAGCAAAATGTTAAAGGGGGAAGAATGTATATTCAGGATAGAGTTTTAGAGTCTGCTAATGAGCTTTTCAAGATGATAGAAAATGACAAGACTCATATTTATCTTTGTGGATTAAAGGGGATGGAACCCGGAATAGATGAAGCTATGACTAAAGCGGCAGAAGAGAAAGGGTTGAATTGGTCAGAACTACGTCCTCAACTAAAAAAAGCAGGAAGATGGCATGTAGAAACTTACTAGATCTGTAAGATTGAAATATAAAAATAAACTTATTGATACTTTTTGGTTTAGACACAAAATGTAGCTAATTACCTAAAAACAGAGGATTTTAGAAATAAGATAATTTTGAATATGCATTCAACTTTAAGTAATCCTCTTAGATTAGGTTTACGACAAGAAAGAGTTATTTCTCCACAATGCTTAGTTATTTTTGGAGCTACTGGAGACCTTACTCATAGAAAACTAATACCAGCATTATTTGAACTATTTTTGCAAAGAAGAATTCCTAGTGAATTCGGTATAGTTGGTTGTGCGAGGAGACCTTGGACTGATAATGAGTTTAGAGAGAAGATGAAAGTTAAGTTGAAAGAAAAAATTTTAGGTAATGAAAAAAAAATGGGAACAATTTTCAAATTATCTTTTCTATGAGTCAGTTGATTTACAACAAATTGATCATGTAATAAGGCTTTCTAAAAGATTAAATGATATTGATAAATCACAAGCTACACATGGTAACAGAACCTTTTACTTATCAGTATCACCAAATTTCTATGCCAGCGGATGTAAAGCTCTTAAAGTGTCTGGATTAATAGATGACCCTAAAAAAAGTCGTATAGTGATTGAAAAACCTTTTGGGAGAGATTATTCAAGTGCAAGAAAATTAAATAAAATAGTTCAAAGTTGTGCAGATGAAAGTCAGATATATAGGATTGATCATTATTTAGGTAAAGAGACCGTTCAAAATATACTAGTTATGAGATTTGCTAATACTATTTTTGAACCAATATGGAATAGAAATTATATTTCAAGTATTCAAATAACTTCTTCAGAAACAGTAGGTGTTGAAGATAGAGCAGGTTATTACGAAAGTTCTGGAGCTTTAAGGGACATGCTGCAAAATCATTTAACACAAATGCTTGCTGTTACGGCAATGGAACCTCCTGGAAGATTTGAACCAGAGGCAATAAGAAATGAAAAAGCGAAGGTTCTTCAGGCTTCAAAACTTGCTGACGAAAATGAACCATGGAAATGTTGCATTAGAGGTCAATATGGAGAGGGGGGTAATAGTTCAAATCTAATTAAAGGTTATAGGCAGGAATATGGCGTGAATTCGAATAGTACTACAGAAACTTATGTAGCGGTAAAGTTATTTATTGATAATTGGCGTTGGCAAGGCGTTCCTTTTTATTTAAGAACTGGTAAGAGATTACCTAAAAGACTTGGAGAAATTGTCTTAACATTTAAAGACGTTCCAGTTCATTTATTTGATTCAACAATAATTAATCCAGCACCAAACCAACTTATTCTTAGAATTCAGCCTAATGAAGGCGCCACTTTCAAGTTTGAAGTCAAATCTCCTGGTTCTGGAATGAAATCTAGACCAGTTGAAATGGAATTTTCTTATGATAAATCATTCGGAGAACCTTCAGATGAAGGTTATGTAAGATTATTAGCTGATGCAATGCTTTCGGATCCAACCTTATTTACCAGAAGCGATGAGGTAGAGGCAGCCTGGAAACTTTATACACCATTAATTGAGTTGATGGAAAATTCCCCTTGGAAGTTACCTATACACAATTATGAATCTTTGACTTGGGGACCTCCTGAATCTGACCAATTACTTTCAATAGATAATATTTTCTGGCGTAGACCTTAAAAATGAAACCTCAATTAACACTTCAAACCCCATTAGAGCTTCCTTATCAAGAAATATCTAATTACCTTGATCAGCTTTGGATCTCTGAAGAAAAAGATAATTCTGGTGCCAATACTTTTATTTTGATCGTTTGGCAGCCTGCTTGGCTTGAACAATGTTTAGTTCAAGCTGAATTAATTAATGGGCCAATTACTGGCTCTTTGAACCCAGAGATAATAAAAGTAGCGAAGAAATTTATATTAGATAATGGACTCCCTCATACAACTCCTTTTAATTGCGAAAAGTTATTGGACTTATTGAAAGACAATTTATCCAACAATGATTTTGAGGACTTTAGAGGACAATTCTTTGAATCCTCTATAAGTAAACTAAATCCGAGAAGATTAATAACCTTAGCACCAACCTTAGATAATAAGTCTGGACTAAAAACGTTTGTATCAGCATATTGCCCCTTAAGTGATTCACCAGGAATGCAACCTATCTGCGGAGACTTAGTTGTTATTAGGGGTGATAGCAATTCAATTAACAATAAAGGCTTGAAAATTATTGATGAACTAACTATTAAAGACTTACCTAATTGGTTATGGTGGAATGGAAGTTTGGATGAATCAACGGAAATTTTTGATTATTTTACCAAACATGGCATTAGATTAATTTTCGATACTGCTCTTGGATCACCAAATAGATGCATAAAAGTTTTAGATCAATTCAGAGAATCAAACAAAGCTATTAATGATTTGAATTGGATTCGCCTCAAAAATTGGAGAGAATCATTAGCAATGATTTTTGATCCACCATCTAGGAGACCTCTATTAGAACATATTACTGATATTGATATTGATATAGTAGGTGACCACATACTTCAGGCTTTGTTTTTTATTTCATGGATTAGTGATAAGCTTGATTGGAATTTTGTAGGAGTTGCAAGGGATGAAGAGTCAATAAAAATAGATTTTGAGAGAAAGAATGGCGAGAAAATTTCTACATCTATAAATTCTTTACCTTTAGGAATTCCAAGTATCCACCTAGGTCAAGTTATTGGATTGAGATTAATATCTAAAATTAGTGATGTCCAAAAAAATAATACTTGCATAATCCTTGGTTGTGAGTCAGTTGAATGTATGAGATTAGAAGCCGGAGGAATGGCGGATATGCAATTAATAGAAAGAGTGGTTCCAAATTCTTTTTCCTCATCAGAAACTGATGTAAGTGAGCTGTTGAGTAGTAGTAGAGGCAATACAAGTCCTCTTTTTGAAAATACAATTAAGATTGCTTCAGAAATATTTAATATCTTTGATAAACAATAAATGCCTTGTGTAATATCTTCTCCTTCAACTGATAGTGGGAAAACTACTTTATCTCTTTTAATTTCTTGTTGGGCTTTTTCAAAAGGAATTAAAATACAGACTTTTAAAGTTGGTCCAGATTACCTTGACCAACAACAACTTAGTTCAATTGGACAGCCCATTTGTAGAAATTTAGATATCTTTTTAAGTGGTGAAGAATGGGTGCAAAGAAATTTTTTTAAATATGCAGCAAAATATGAATTATCCTTGATTGAAGGAGCTATGGGACTATTTGACGGCTTAGGATCTACGTCCTATTCAAGCACAGCAGATGTTGCTAAACTTCTTGATTCTCCAATAATTTTTATTGTTAATGCTAAAGGACAAGTAGCTTCACTTTTGCCACTCTTTAAAGGTTTCAGAGATTTTGATAATGGATTATCAATAAAAGGAGTTATTTTCAATAATGTTAATTCTGATAGACATAAGAAATTAATCAAAGAAGTCTTTCAACATGAAGATATTGAAATTTTAGGTTTTTTACCTTCTGATTCAAGAATAACCGTGAATAAGGCAAATTTAGGTTTACTTTCTCCTCTGGATAGTGATCGAAAAATTGATGTTGAATATTTTGCAGGTTTTGCTGAAAAAAATCTTAATTTTGGTTTGCTTAGTAAATTCCTGAAATCTCCGCATGAAAAAATCCTCAAAAATTGCAGTTTTAAAGATTTCAAAATTGACAAAAATAAACCTGTTGCAATTGCAGAGGACAAAATTTTTCATTTCCAATACCCTGATACGAAAGATTTTCTTAATGAAATTGGCATACCGCTAGTATCATGGAGCATCTTTGATAATGAAGAGATTCCCAATGAGGCCTCTTCTCTTATCATTCCTGGAGGTTTTCCTGAAAAATATGCTAATCACATAAGTGATTCAGAAAAAAGCTTAAATTCATTAAGGTCATTTCGTAATAAAGGATTTATTTATGCTGAGTGTGGAGGGATGATGATTTTAGGAGACTCAATCAAGGATGAAAGTGGTGCATGCTATAAAATGAGTGGGATATTACCATTTAATTCTAAAAAGGGTAAATTGTCAGTGGGCTATAGATATATCAAGGGTTTAAAAGATACATTAATAATCAAACAAAATCAATTAATTAGAGGACATGAGTTCCATTATTGGGAAATTGAAAGTTATTGTTCAGATATTGAGTGTCAAAAACAAAAGAATCAAAGTGAAATATTTGCACCTTGGGAGATTAAATCTTGGAACACTGAATACAAAGGTGAAGGTTGGTCAGATAAAAGATTACATGCCAGCTGGATTCACTTACACTTACCAAGTTCTCCTGAAGCCGCAAAAAATTTTATTGATGCTACACAAGTTAATTTTTCTCAAGACCACTAATTTAGTATCAAATTAAATATGTTTAATGGAGAACCAATAAATACTATCCCTGGCAAAGTTATTAATGGACCTAGAAAACTTCCCACAATAACTTCAAATTTTGTATGACCAAGAGTTTCTTTTAAAGCCACTTCTGCTTTTGGATCTAATTGTTTTGATATTTTGTTAATTTCGGCAGCTTGAATACCGGCTGATCTTCTAACACCGCTAGCGTCATACATAATAATTAGTGAAACCGCAATTGCTAATGCAAATATTGGACTATCGAAGCCTAATTGAAGACCTATTCCTGAGGTGGCACCTGTTATTAAGGCTGAATGACTTGAGGGCATCCCACCTGTTTCGAACATAATTCCGAATCTAATCTCGCCAGTAGATAAGAAATTAAATATTATTTTAAAAAATTGAGCAATTAAACATGATAATAAACTCCATAAAAGAACTGAATTATCTAGTATTGCTGAAAGTTCTGACATGAATTAAAACTATTTATCTATCTCTATTTGTAATGAAATCAGCTAAGGATAATAAATATTTTGCATCTGATCCCCATGGTTCAATAGCTGTTTTTGCTTTTTTCACTAAATCATTAGCTCTTTTCTTTGATTCTTCCATTCCAAGTAATTTTGGATATGTAGTTTTATCAGCTAAAAGATCCTTACCTGCTGTTTTACCAAGCTTCTCACTGCTGGAAGTTAAATCAAGAATGTCATCTATTATTTGGAATGCCAAACCTATTCCCTCCGCATATGTTGTTAAGGCTTTTAATAATTCCTGATTAGCTCCAGCAATCATTGCTCCAGTTCTTACGCAAGCTTTTAATAAAGCCCCAGTCTTGTGAAGATGAATATACTCAAGGGTTTTTAGATCAACTTCTTTCCCTTCACATTCTAGATCAACAACTTGACCACCAACTAATCCTGGTGCTCCAGCGACTAGGGAAAGTTCTCCAATTACATCTAACAATCTATTTGGTTCAACACCAGGACTTCTTAATGAGACCATTTCAAAGGCTCTCGTTAATAAAGCATCACCTGCAAGAATAGCTAATGCATCTCCATAAACTTTGTGATTAGTAGGTCTGCCTCTTCTTAAGTCATCATTGTCCATCGCAGGCAAATCGTCATGTATGAGTGACATCGTATGAATCATTTCTATTGCAACAGCGGTCGGCACAGCTAGAGAGGGTTCTCCTCCTGCTAAAGAACAAGATGCTAAGCATAAAATTGGACGGATCCTTTTCCCACCAGCTAAGAGTGAATATCTCATTGATTCTCTTAGTATCTCTGGATTCTCAGGTCCTAAGGAAAAATCAAGAGCTTCTTCTACGACCTTTTTTGTATCAATTAGATATTTTTCAAAATCAGAATTATTATCAATAACTTCAGTCATTTGATACCTTTAGTAGAGTTTTTTTCATCTTGTGCTTTATGGCAGTAGGTCATTAAGAGTTGATGATAAACTAAATTGTTTTTGCCAGCTAAAGATAGTATTTACTAGTAACATTGTTACCGTCATTGGCCCTACACCTCCTGGTACAGGCGTGTATGCAGATACTTTAGGAATGACATCTTCTAATAATACATCCCCACACAATCTAGTTTTGTTTTTATCAGAACTTTTTAATCTATGTATTCCAACATCAATTATTACCGCACCGTCTTTTACAAAACTCGAATCTATGAGATTTGGTTTGCCAGCAGCAGCTATTAAAATGTCCGCTTCTCTACATAGTTTATTTAAATTCTTGGTTTTAGAATGAGTCATCGTCACCGTCCCATTTAGATTAAGCAACATAAGAGAGAGAGGCTTTCCTACTAAGAGACTTCTACCAATAACAACAATTTTCATTCCTTCAATTGGAATACTGTGGGATCTGAGTAAATTTACAATCCCTGCTGGGGTACAAGATCTCATGGCAGGTTCATTTTTTACTAACTTTCCAATATTTTGTTCATTTAATCCATCCACATCTTTCTCTGGATTTATATTACTTATCAAACTTTGTTCATCTAATTTCTTTGGTATGGGAAGTTGAAGCAACATCCCATCGATATTTTTATCAAGGTTTAATTTTTCTATTAATTTTTCAACTTCTTTTTGGGATACAGTATCTTCCAAATGAAAAATAAAGCTCTTAATTCCAACTCTTGAACAAGCTTTCTCTTTGTTCTTAACGTAAACACCACTCGCAGGATCTTCTCCTATTCTTATTAAAGCTAAGCCAGGACTTCTTTTTGCAATTAATTTATTAATAGATATATAATTTTCTAATTTTTCCTCGATGTCAAGAGATAATTTTTTACCGTCTAATTTTAATGACATTTAGATAAACATCTCCTTTTTATACCTACCATGACTATAATTCTAAATTATTCAGATAGATTTACGTATATTCTGTGCAAAACATAACAACTATTATAAAAAAAATGATTTATTACTGGAAAAGGAGTCAGGTTCCAATAAAAGTACCAATTAGAATTTCAAAAATTGACAATCTTATAATTTTTTTAATATGCATTTTAATTTCATTAGTTTCATCTTATAAATTACAACTTTTATCATCTTTACAAAAATCAGATATTTTAAATTTGCTTTTGACTTTTACTGAAGTACTTGTTAGTAGTTGGATTTTAATATTAGTTTCTAAAAAAGAGCTGCCTAAAATTACTTCTAGGCAAATTATTTTAATTATTTCTCTTCTTTTGATAGTACAGGTTATAAAAATAACTTTTTCTTCAGTTATTAGTCCCTTATCAATAATTGTCCCACCTGCTTTAATTATTTCGCAAGGAATGGGAAGTATAACTGCCCTTTGTTGGGTATCAATAGCCAGCCTAAATTGGCCTGAGTCCTCAATTCCCATTAATAACACTTTATTTTTTATTGCTTTAGTCTGTGCATCAGTTGTTTCTGTACTAGGAGGAAGAATAAGAAGTAGAGCACAGTTACTTCAACTATCGATACTTGTTCCAATTGGGGCATTATTTAGTCAATGGATACTAATTGGTAATGATCGGGCGTCTTTTATTTTGAACGAAGAATTTGTTTTTTCTAATAATAAAATATTTTCAGATAGCCTTTTCTTAGCCATAATAATGCTTCTGACGATATTATTTATGCCTATTTTTGAATCGATATTCGGATTACTCACTAAAGCAAGATTATTGGAATTGGCAGATAACGAGAAACCTCTTATTCGAAAATTATCTATTGAAGCTCCTGGTACTTTTGAACATACATTGTTGATTTCTTGCTTAGCAGAAGAAGCAACCAGAATGATTGGGGGTGATATTGATTTAGTTAAAACAGGAGCTTTATATCATGACATTGGTAAATTACATGCTCCTAAATGGTTTATTGAGAATCAGGATGGATCAAAGAATCCACATGATGAGGTAGATGATCCAATTAAAAGCGCTGATGTTTTACAGGCCCATGTTGATGAAGGTTTAAATTATGCAAGAAAAAATAGATTACCTAAATCAATAGCAGATTTCATTCCTGAACATCAAGGTACTTTAAAAATGGGTTATTTTTTTCATAAAGCCAAAGAAAAAAATCTTAATATCAAAGAGAGTGATTTTAGGTATAAAGGCCCCATTCCTCAGTCTAAAGAAACATCAATATTAATGCTTGCAGATGGATGCGAAGCCGCATTAAGAGCTATGAATATTAATGCTTCTGATAGTGAAGCTTTGGAAACAATATCAAAAATTATCTGTTCAAGGCAAAAGGATGGTCAATTAGACGATTCTGATCTCTCCATGGGAGAAATTTTTCTAATTAAAAGAGCTTTTTTGAATGTTTGGAAAAGAATAAGACATAGGAGAATACAGTATCCAACCTCTAAAAATAATACATTTTCATAAGTTTTTTTTAGGAATTTATAACCTTATACTTCTTCTATGTTTTGGATTGCACCAATATAAGAGCGCTAAAGTACTAAAAAGGGTAGTTATAAGAGTAAAACCACCAATCCCCAAAAAGTCTTTAAGGGTAATGAGCCTAATAATAGAATATGGCCCCATTCCAGAAATTACCATTGAAAGAGAAACTAGTGTTAAAGTTACCCCCCATTTTCTTTCAGCTAAAAGAGCTGCAGAGGAAACTATTCCAACTATCGCAGCGGGCCAACCTAGGCTGATCGCGAGTGTTATATTTGCTACTTTTAATGGGGGACCAAAACTTATTATTAAGGCGATAATTGGAAGAGCAATTATATTACTTATTAACCCAGCCCATGCCAGAGACCAATAACCTACTAACCTTTGTCTCATTATTTTCTCGCATTTGTCTTTTATTTAATCTACATTATTAAGAGTCTTTTTTTAAGGGTACTTAATAACAATAATTAATTTAATTATTGTTATTTTATAAAACTATTTTTTTATCTGAATTTTCTAAATTATCAAATTGAGGGTGAATAGAATTTTTTTTCTCAGAAAAAACAAGCCTATTTAAAGCATTTATGTAAGCATTTGCAGCTGCCACAACGACATCAGTATCAGCAGAATGACCCGAATATATCTTTTTCTTATTTCTAATCCTTATGGTAACTTCACCTAACGCATCTATACCTTCTGTTACTGACTTAACTGAAAACTCAATTAATTCATTAGGAACTTTGGCTAATGAGTTTAGAGCCTTGCATACAGCATCTACTGGCCCTGTACCAATAGCTACTGCTGTATCCTCTTTATTCTCTTCTGTATTTATAAGAGTTATAGTTGCTGTAGGCTTAGACTTATTACCACAACTGACTTGTACATGAGCCAATTGGAATTTAGATTCTGGAAGTTGAACCTGTTCACTAACAATAGCTTCTAAGTCTCTATCAGTAATTTCTCTTTTTCTATCTGCTAAATCTTTAAAACGAGTAAAAGCATCATTCAAGTCTTCTCTACTTAAGTCATATCCCAATTCTTCCAATCTTGCTCTTACAGCACTCCTTCCGCTAAGTTTGCCTAAGGATAACTTGTTCTTATTCAAACCTACAGTTTTTGCATCAATAATTTCATAAGTTAATCTGTTTTTAAGTACACCATCTTGATGAATTCCCGATTCATGTGCAAAGGCATTAGCTCCAACAATTGCTTTATTAGGTTGTACATTCATTCCTGTTAGGTTTGAAACTAACCGTGAAGTTTTTGTTATTTCTTCTGTTCTTATAGCTGTAAGAGGAGTAGGTGAATTTGGATCTCTTTTAAAAAAACTATTAAAAAAACTTTTTCTTACATGTAATGCCATGACTAATTCTTCTAAAGAGGCATTCCCAGCTCTTTCTCCAATACCATTTATTGTGCACTCTAATTGCCTCGCCCCATTTTTTACCGCCTCTAGAAAATTAGCTACAGCTAAACCTAAATCATTGTGACCATGAACTGAAAGAACTGCGTCATCAATATTTGGAACGTTTTTGTTTATTTCGGAGATTAAATTTCCAAATTCACTAGGGGTTGTAAAGCCAACAGTATCAGGAATATTTATTGTTGTAGCTCCTGCAGAAATTGCTAATTGAATTACTTCATACAAAAATTCTGAATCACTTCGTGAAGCGTCTTCGCAAGAGAATTCAACGTCATCTACTAATGATCTAGCATAATTTACCATCTCTGGAACAATGGCAAGAACATCTTTCCTTGATTTTCTTAGTTTATGTTTAAGATGAATATCACTTGTTGCAATAAAGGTATGTATTCTTTTCTTGGGAGCTGGATTTAGGGCTTCGTAGCAT
>QCJI01000006.1 GCA_003216135.1 Prochlorococcus sp. AG-409-A22
ACTAATCTACCTTCTGCTAAAAGAATAATTTTATTCCCACTTGGTAAAGTTATGTGATCTACTTGCGGCTTAATGTTTTCCCATGGATAATTCTTCAATGAAGCAACATCAATTTCATTATCAAAATGTCCAATATTGCATACTATAGCCTCATTCTTCATCCTGACTAGATTTTCGTGTGTTATTACTTGAAAATTACCAGTAGCAGTAACAAAAATATCTATATCTTCAACAACATCGTCTAATGTAACAACACTAAAGCCTTCCATAGATGCTTGAAGAGCACATATTGGATCAACTTCCGCAACTTTTACAATTGCACCGAGTCCTCTTAATGATTGTGCAGATCCTTTCCCAACATCACCAAATCCCATTACCAAGGCAACCTTTCCAGCGATCATTACATCAGTTGCACGCTTAATACTATCAACTAGAGATTCTCTGCAACCATATAAATTATCAAATTTGCTTTTAGTAACTGAATCATTAACGTTAATAGCTGGGAAAGGTAATTCATTCTGCTTTTGCAATTGATAAAGCCTTGCAACCCCTGTGGTAGTTTCTTCAGTAACACCAATAATATTACTCTTAATACGAGAGTAAAAACTACTATCTTGTTGCAATTTAGACTTAATAGAATTGAATAAAGCTATTTCCTCTTCATTGCTAGGATTATCTAAAACAGATAAATCTTTTTCTGCCTTACTACCAATTATCAATAAGCCTGTTGCGTCTCCTCCATCATCAAGAATCATGTTAGGAGAGTCTGAACCCCAATCTAGAATGTAATGGGTATATTGCCAATACTCATCAAGGCTCTCACCTTTTTTTGCATAGACAGAAATCCCTTTCTCTGCAATAGCTGCTGCTGCATGATCTTGGGTTGAAAAAATGTTGCATGAAGCCCATTTTACTTTCGCACCTAAATCAACAAGCGTTTCTATTAAAACTGCTGTTTGAATAGTCATGTGAAGACTACCAGCTATTTTTGCACCCTTAAGTGGCTTGTCAGACAGATATTTATCTCTAAGTGCCATTAGCCCTGGCATTTCAGTTTCAGCAATTTTAATTTCTTTACGCCCGAAGTCTGATAATGAAATATCTGTTATTACGTAATTTGGTATGGATGTTTCAGTTGAATGAGCAATAACCATTTCTAAAAAAATTCTTATCCTTTAAACTATATATGATAGTTGTTTACTTTTGTGTTTGTTGAGAATTTTACCGAGACTATAAATTTAGGGCGAAAATTTGCGCAAGGACTAAATCCTCAATCAATTGTTTTATTACAAGGTCCTATAGGATCAGGAAAAACGTCATTTGTACAAGGGATTGCAAAAGAGTTATCTATTGCTGAGGATATTACAAGTCCTACATTTGCTTTGTCACATCATTATAATTCCGGAAAAATTCCACTAATTCATCTCGATTTATACAGATTAGAAAATAGTTCAATGGCAAAAGAGTTTTATCTAGCCGAAGAAGAAGAAGCTAATCAGACTAAAGCTATCTTAGTAATAGAATGGCCCGAATTAATACAACCAATAATTGATGATTTTTGGAAAATAGAAATTAGTTACGCTAAATATTCAGGAAGAAATTATAAAATCTGGGATCCTAAGAATTCGTTAACCTTTGCATAATCTGGTTGTGGTTCAATTGCTCCTTCACTAAGACAAGTGAGCAATCCACAAACACTTGAAAACCTAACATAATCTTGTATTTCTATTTCATTTGAAGGATATCCAGAAGTAATTAATTTTGAAATCAATCCAGCCAAAAAGGCATCGCCAGCACCAGTCGTATCTATAATATGCGATGAATTATGCACTTCAGTATTACCTTGCAAACCATTTATAAACCATAAAATAGGATCTTTTCCATTTGTGATTATCACATCAGGTCGGTTTAAAAGGGTTTCAGATATTTCATAAGGGTTTTCATTATCAAAAAACAAAAGAGCTTCCTCTTTCGCAAGCTTTAAAATATGAGCATAGTTTAAAAAGTTCTTAATTAAATTTACTCTCTCCTTTTCCATGATTTGTGATGAAAAAGTTGAATAATTCCAAAAAACCTCTCTCCAATTCAAATCAATGATTACCTTAACATCAAACTTTTTAGCTATGTATAGCAGAAGGTGTATAGATTCTGCTGACATCGAAGAAGATAAAACATTCGTCCCAGAAACAAAATATTTTGTTTCTTCAAATAGTTTCTCCAAACTTGTAAGATCTTCTTCAATTAAAGACTTTTTTATTGCTTCATCAGCAAACACTGCATGAGGGCTTGCATCAAAACCAGAAAAATAACGATCTCCAGAATTATCTCTATCCACCTTAACTATCCTTGTAGGCAACTTGTTATCCACTTGGAGGAAATTTATATTAACTTCTAATTTATTAAATTGTTCAATAAATTTTTTACCAAATTCATCCCGTCCTAAACACCCAATAAATACTGAATCTATGTTTAATTTTCTCAAAGCGCAGGCTACATTCGCGGGTGCGCCTCCCAGAAAATCTGTAAATTCTTCATTTGACTTATTCCTTATTCTGTCTATTAAAGCCTCTCCCAGAGAAACGACTTTTGTTTTGTACATATACAAAAAAACTTTCTAAACTAAGAATAATGAATTAAAAACGAATATTTTTTTTTTGAATTAAAGTTTAATTAATCTTTTGGTTCTCATGCCTTCTAAAACATCTGAAACTTGGAAATGGAAAAATTGGGAAATTTCATGGTCCTTATCAAAAATATCTACAAGTGAAAATGACATAAATATTTTATTAATTCATGGTTTTGGAGCATCAAAAGAACATTGGAGACATAATCAAGATTTTCTAAGTAAAAATTATAATTGCTATTCAATAGACTTGCTCGGATTCGGTCAAAGCAGTCAACCTAATGCTCTATTAAATTACGAGTCTTACCGAGAAAATTCCATTAAATATTCATTTGACTTGTGGGGTAATCAAATAGCAGCATTTTGTTCAGAGATCATCAAAGCTCCAGTTTATTTAATCGGAAACTCCATTGGTGGAGTTGTAGCCTTAAAAGCCGCTGAAATCATTCAAAATCAATGTAAGGGTGTCATCCTAATTAATTGTGCACAAAGAATAATGGATGATAAACGTTTAAAAAGAAGTAATGTTTTAATGAATCTGCTACGTCCAATATTAAAAACTTTAGTAAGGCAGCGAATAATCAGTAAAACTCTTTTTGAAAGAGCTTCTAATCCAAAAGTAATTAGAAAAATTCTACAGAAAGCTTACCCTTCTGGAAAAAATCTTGATAAAGAATTAATTGAAATTCTTTATAGTCCTTCGCAAAGAAAAAATTCCAGCGAAGCATTTCGCGGCTTTATCAATATATTTGATGATTATCTTGCTACAGATTTTTTTAATAAAATTAATACCCCTATCCAACTAATTTGGGGGGAAAAAGATCCTTGGGAATCCTTAGATGAAGCAAAAGAATGGAGAAATAAATTTAAAAATATTAAAAGACTTGATGTAATAAAAGGTGCTGGGCATTGCCCTCATGATGAAAACCCAGAAGAGACTAATTTTTTAGTTTCTCAATTTATTCAAGAAACGAAATAAGCCTCTACATTATCGCTAAGTCTTCTTAAACCTCTCAATCCATCCCTTTCAAGATTTCTTACTCTATCTCTGCTTATTCCCAAAACACGTCCTATACCAGTAAGAGACATAGGTTCATCTCCATCCATTCCGTAACGCATTCTTAAAACTGTACATTGTAAATCAGGTAATTGATGAAGCAGTGAATGAAGATCACCTCTCATACAATCCATTTCTATTTGTTCATCAGGCAAATCTTCACCACCTGCTAACAAATCAAGTAAAACAGTATCTTCACCATCGCCAACTTTTGTTTCTAGACTTACTGGCTGTCCGGCTTTACACATCAAATCCTTTACATCTTCTTCTGGAAGTTCTACATATTTAGCAAGTTCACTGACTGTTGGTGTTCTAGAGAGATCCTGACTCAATTCTCGTTGCCCTTTTTTTTAATTTATTTAACATTTCAGTTATATGAATTGGAAGTCTAATAGCTCTACTTTTTTCAGCAATTGCCCTAGTAATACCTTGTCTAATCCACCAATATGCATATGTTGAAAATTTATAGCCTCTAGCTGGATCAAATTTTTCGACTCCCCTAACTAGGCCTATTGTCCCCTCTTGAATCAAGTCAAGAAGTTCCATATTTCTTTTCGTATATTTTTTTGCAACACTCACTACTAGTCGTAAATTTGCTGCAACCATTCTTTCTTTTGCACGTTGTCCAGCTCTAAATCTTTTTTTAATCTGAGATGCAGACAAATTTAATTTATTTGCTAGTTCATCAATACTGGGTTTATCTCCAGTTAATTCAATTATCTCTAGTTCTGCTCTTTCAACTTGCATATATTCTTGAACCTGTCTTCCAAGCGTTATTTCTTGTTCGTTAGATAAAAGAGGAACTCTTCCAATGTCCCTTAAATAAGAACGTACAAGGTCCACATCGTTACTAGTTTTTAAAGTTGATATAACAGTTAATTTATTTTCACCTAGAGTTGCAGAAGACATGAAAGTTAATGAGGTTCTGTAAACAATACCATTAAGAAATGTAAAGTTAAACCAAAAAATCCACAAATTTACAAAAATGAGAATAAATACCTACTAGATCTTCATAAAAAAGAAGAATTCAGTAGCCATGTTGCTGTATTTAGATATATAAACACTCCTGCAATATCAGTAACTGTTGTAATAAATGGTGAAGACATTAAAGCCGGGTCTAATTTCATACGATCAAAAAGTAATGGGAGAATAGCGCCTGCAGTTGCAGCTAAAGTTGTTATGGAAATTAAGCTTATTCCTACTGCAGCTGCTATTAAAGGACCTTCGCCTTGCCACCATGCAAAAGGAAATACTACAAGTATCATTAAAACACCTAACAAAGCTCCTGTTATTGCTTCCTTAATTACCGCCTTAATTGCACCTAAAGACTTTAATTTTTGCGTGCTTAAGCCTCTTATAACAACAGTCGAACTTTGCGCTCCAACATTTCCGCCAGTGCCTATCAGCAATGGGATAAAAGCAGCTAACAAAACTATTTCTTTTAAGATTTGATCATTCATTGCAATAACTTTTGTAGTCAAACCATTTGCCAAAACTAAAATTAATAACCACAAGATTCGCCTTCGAGCAATAGTAAACAAACTGCTTTGAAAATAATCGTCCTCATCACCAGGCTGAACTGCGCCTGCAGCATAAATATCTCGAGTGGCTTCTTGCTCTATAACATCGATTAAATCATCAACAGTTACAATTCCTACAAGTCTTTTTTCTCTATCAACAACTGGGAGCGCCAAAAAGTCATATCTTTGAATTGCTCTCGCAACTTCTTCTTGATTAGTATTGGTAGAAATATTAACAACATCTTTTGTCATAACATCACCAATTGGTTTTGATGGATCAGCTGTGACAAGGTCCCTTAAAGAGAGAATACCCGTTAAGTGTCTTTCCTTATCAGTAACATATAAACTGTAAATAGTCTCTGTAAATGGAGCCCTTTTTCTAACCAAAGATAAAGCCTCCTCTGCTGTTTGCATCTCTTTTAAATCAATAAATTCTGTAGTCATTAATCGCCCTGCAGTTTCAGGCTCATATCCCAATAATTCTGCCGTCACTTTCCTTTCTCCAGGACTTAGAGCTGATAAAAATTTCCTGACAACTTTTGCAGGTAATTCATCAAAAAGTTGGACCCTATCGTCAGGCGACATTTTCTCCACAATTTCTAAGACTTCTCCTGAACGCAGTCGGTCCAATAACGTTTGCTGAACTATTGGATCTAAATATTCATATACCTCGATTGCTTCATTTTTTTTTAACAACCTAAATGCAAGGGCTTGCAAAATTAAAGGAAGACTACCTATTGCATCTGCTATATCAACAGGTTGAGAAGGCTCTAATAATAATTTTGCCTCATCATAATTTCCAGCAACAAGCAATTCTTCAAGTTTAAAAGTAATATTTACGCGATTATCTAAATCTGATGGTAAAGATGTAATTGTCTCAAGCTTATTTTGCTCCATAAATATAATTCATTATCTAGGTAACACAACTATTATAGAAAAATTAGCTAATTTTTCTACTTATCATAAAACCAAAATACATCATTAATAAATTTGAGATAAAAATTATATTCAAATAAAGAACAATTTTTAAGACATCTTCCTGATTTATAAATCGGTACAAAAAAAATATAAACCCACTAAAAGATGTGAAGCAAGAACAAAATCCACTCAATAAAATGTGATTCAAAGATTTGCCTAGTCTTCTTGCGATTATAAAACCAAACAAAAATGAACCACATATAGAAATAATAAAATTATTATCTACATAAAACCTTAGAAAAGTCCCAAAATAAGACGCAATAAGAAGAAATAAGAAATTTTTTACATTGATCATATAAAAATTTGTATAAGATAATAACCTAAGTAAAAAAATAAAAAGGATATTAATATTACCTCAATGTAATGAAAGAATAATCTTACAAATTGCTTACTTTGGAATAACACAAAAAGATCATAAATAAAAGAAGAAAATGTACTAAAACATCCTAAAAAACCAACATAAAATAATAATAATAAGTTTTGATTAATTGGATTTAAGGCCAATAAAATCCCCAAAAATAATGATGCTAAAATATTTACTACAGAAGTATTATTAATATAAAATCCAGTTTTAATTGTAACTTTATATTTAACAAACATCCTTAAAACTAATCCAACAGTACTTCCTAGCAAAACGTAAACTATTGACTTGAAATCCAAAATTTAAATCTTTATCCACCCCCGAGTAGTTTGATTAGGATTATCAATTAATTGATTGGTTGCCAATTCCACTCTTACCCATAAATCTCTTTCATTTACTTTCCATTTACGTAAAATTGATAATGAAGAACCAGATTTAAGTAACAATAATTTCTTGGCGGTATTTTTTGGATAAGTATATAGAGAACAATTTGAACTAAGTATGATTTCTTTTGAATTATTTAAAACATTGTAATCATTTAAATTTCTTTGAATACCTCCTGCTGGCAAAGTAATTGGACCTATTAAAGCAAAAGTTATTAAGCAAAAATTCTTTAGAAAATCACTAATCATATATCTAATGATGCCATATCTAAATTTCCACTATGAGTTTCAATAAATTCTCTTCTTGGCGCTACTTTATCACCCATTAGAATGTTGAATATCCTATCAGCCTCAAGAGCATCTTCAATCTCAACCCTTTTCATCGTCCTGGTTTGTGGATTCATTGTTGTATCCCACAATTGTTTTGGCATCATTTCACCGAGACCTTTAAATCTCTGAATATTATAATTAGCGTTTTCTCCAAAATCGTCAATCGTTTGCTTAAGTTGACTCTCGTTATAGCAATATTTATGATTTTTTCCTCTCTCTACTTTATATAAAGGAGGGCAAGCTATATATATAAAACCTCTTTCAACTAGTTCTCTTTGATACCTATAAAAAAAGGTCAATAATAAAGTTCTGATATGCGCACCATCAACATCAGCGTCAGTCATTATTACGACTCTATGATATCTCAAAGAACTTACGTCAAAATCTTCTCCTTTAATACCTAATCCTAAAGCAGTGATTAATGATTGAATTTCTGTATTTTTATATATCTTAGTATCGTCAGTTTTTTCTATATTTAAAATTTTTCCTCGAAGAGGCAAAATAGCCTGAAAATTTCTATCTCTGCCTTGTTTTGCTGATCCCCCAGCTGAGTCACCCTCTACGATGTATATTTCTGATTCTGAAGGATCTCTAGAGCTACAATCTGCTAATTTCCCAGGCAAAGTTGAACTTTCAAGGACACTTTTTCTCCTAACTAATTCTCTAGCCCTTCTTGCTGCCTCTGCTGCATTAAAAGATTGAATTGCTTTTTCCAGAATTAAATCCAATACTCCAGGATTAAATTCCATATACTTAGTTAACGCTTCACCTATTAGAGAATCAACAATTCCTCTTACCTCAGTATTGCCTAATTTAGTTTTAGTTTGCCCCTCAAATTCAGGATCTGGAACTTTAACTGATAAAACAACCGTCAAGCCTTCTCTAATATTCTCTCCAGCTAAATTCTTTTCAATATCTTTTCTCTTTCCTCTTTTTTTAGCAAGATTGTTAAAAGTTCTTGTCAAAACTGTTTTTAATCCTTCTATATGAGTACCTCCATCAATAGTTCTTATATTATTTGCAAATCCTAATATGTTATCTGAATAAACATCTGAGCACCACTGCAAGGCAGCTTCTACATAAACATTCTCTTTTTGCGAATCCACATATATTATCTCTGGATGGATAGCATCCTTATCTGTATTCATATATTGAACATATTCTTTAATTCCTCCTTCGTATAAGTAAATTTCTTCTTTAAAAGAACCATCTGGTAATTTACTTCTCTCATCTCTGAAAACAATTTTCACACCGCCATTAAGATAAGCTAATTCCCTTAATCTTGATGAAAGAAGAGCATATTCAAATTCAATCCCACCAGAAAAAATTGTAATGTCAGGTTTAAAACAAATAGTCGTTCCTTTTTGATAAGGTTTGATCTGCTGCTTTTTGGATTGTAATTCTCCTTTTGAAATACCTTGCTCAAATCTTTGATTAAATTCATTACCATCCCTAAAAACAGTGACATTTACCCATTCACTTAAAGCATTCACAACTGATATTCCAACTCCATGCAAACCTCCAGAGACTTTATAACCACCACTACCAAATTTGCCTCCTGCATGAAGCACCGTAAGAACGGTTTCCAAGGCACTTTTTCCTGTTCTTGGATGTATATCAGTTGGAATACCTCTTCCATTGTCAGAGATTAAAGCTGATCCATCTGCATGGAGAACTATCTCAATATGATCACAATGACCAGCTAGAGCTTCATCTACAGAATTATCAACAACTTCATAAACTAAATGATGTAAACCTCTTGGTCCTGTGGAGCCTATGTACATCCCAGGCCGTTTACGAACTGGTTCTAAACCTTCGAGAACCTGAATCTGCTCTGCACCATAGTCATTTGAGATTTTATTAGTTTTTTTTTCCTCACTCATTTAATATAAAAAATAAAACATTAAACTTTTTAAATGTTATTTTTAAAAGGTCTTTCATTAAACTTACCATCGGTGTTCGAGAAAGGCTCGAAGTCTATGAAAAATTTAATCACTTTAATTATATAACTCTAAGAATTTTCCTGAAAATTTCACATGTTCTCGCCCCAACCTTTTGTGATAGTTTTAATTGGACCAACTGCAAGTGGTAAAACAGAATTAGCAATTAAAATTGCAAATTATTTTAAAACCAATATTCATAATATAGATTCAAGACAAATTTATAGATTTATGGATATTGGAACAGCCAAACCTTCCAAGAATCAACAAAAACAAATAAAGCATTATTTAGTAGATATTGAAGAGCCTATAAATCCACTTAATGTTAAAGACTTTCAAGAAATTGCCAAAGATTCGATCAACAAAGAAATTAAACAAAACAACTTACCTTTTCTTGTTGGTGGAAGCGGTTTGTATATGAACTCAATTATAAAGGGATTTTTTGGGCCAGATGTTCCGCCACAAATTACTTTAAGAGCACAATTAGAAAAACTTGGCCAAAAAAAATGTTGGGATATTTTACAAAGTTGTGATCCAATATCAACAAAAAAAATTAATTTTGCTGATAAAATCAGAACAATAAGAGCTTTAGAAATTTTTTATGTAACAGGCAAACCTATGTCTGCTCAAAAGTTTCAAAATCCCCCTTCTTGGAAAATATTAGAGCTCGGCTTGGATAGAGAGGATTTAAAAGAAAGAATTTTGCAAAGAACAAAAAATATGTTTTTATTTGGAATTCTAGAAGAAACCAAAAATCTTATTAATAAATATGGATGGGATTTGCCAATTTTAGAAACCATTGGATACAAAGAAGCTAAGAATGTCTTAAAAAACGATTTAACAATAGAAAAGGCAATTGAGTTAACAACTACAAAAACAATCCAATTAGCAAAAAGACAAAAAACATGGTTCCGCAATAAGAACAATCCCATTTGGCTTAGTAACAAAAACCTGCTAAAAGATGCAATAATTAAAATAGAGTCTTTTTTAGGCTAACTTTATAAAGTCATAGATTTTGTTCTTCATCCAATCAATTAATTAACTAAACTGAATGCCACCACGCCCACGCTTTGATCGCCGCGCTCCCGTTAGAGAGCTCCCAAATATTAATGAAAGAATAAAATACCCTCAATTAAGAGTTGTTGATTCAGACGGGAAACAACTAGGTGTTATCGATAGATTAAAAGCTTTAGAAATTGCTTCTCAACGAGAACTTGATTTAGTTGTAGTAAGTGAGAAAGCAAATCCACCTGTTTGTAGGATCATGGATTATGGAAAATATAAATTTGAACAAGAAAAGAAAGCAAAAGAAGCAAGAAAAAAATCTCATCAAACAGAAGTGAAAGAAGTTAAAATGAGATATAAAATTGACAAACATGATTATGACGTACGAATTGGCCAAGCTACTAGATTTTTGAAGTCAGGAGACAAAGTAAAATGCACAGTCATTTTTAGGGGTAGAGAAATTCAGCACTCCAACCTAGCTGAAACACTTCTTTTGAAAATGGCTAATGATTTAGAGGAGCAATCAGAAGTACAACAAAAACCAAAAAGAGAAGGCAGAAATATGATTATGTTTCTCAGTCCTCGAAAAACACCTCTCATAAAAAAAGAAGAATAAAAGAAATCAGTTTTTCATAACTTAAATCATCTAAATCCTATGACGGATGTTAAAGTGTCACCAGATAAAAAATTGAATTCATTAGGTCTTTTATAAAGTGAGATTTAATATACAACAAGAAAGTGACATCCCGGCATCTACGCAGTTATATAATCAAATATGCTTTGCAATAGCAGCAAGACATTATCCTCCTGGTCACAGGCTTCCAAGCACTAGACAACTGGCGATGATGACAGGACTTCATCGAAATACCATAAGTAAAGTTTATAGGCAACTTGAAATAGATGGTGTTGTTGAAGCAATGGCAGGATCAGGTATCTATGTAAGAGATAATATTGCTAAAAAAGACTTAAAAAAATCAATTTATTCCAATAGTCGTATCAATAGGCCTCCTGATCAAGAAGCAAAAAAAGCAATTGATAACTTAATCAATCTTGGCTGCACTCTTCAAGAAGCAAGAAAAATGTTAACCAATGAGATCGATTGGCGCATAAAATGCGGGACAAGAATTCTAGTTAGTACTCCTAGAGAAGATATAGGGGCTTCAATGCTGATAGCAGAAGACCTTTCTCCCAAAATTAATGTTCCTGTGGAAGTTGTCCCCATGGAAGAATTAGACAAAGTTCTATTTAATTCAAATAATGGGACTATTGTTACAAGTAGATATTTCTTACAGCCTTTAGAAAAAGTTGCAAAAGAGCATGGCATAAGAGCTATTGCAGTTGATTTAAGTGACTTTCAAAAAGAATTAAATTTAATCAAAGAATTCAAAACTGACAATTGTGTAGGAATTGTAAGCATTAGCCCTGGCTTATTGAGAGCTGCAGAAGTTATTATACACAGCATGAGAGGTAGCGAATTAATTCTTATGACTGCGATATCAGACAACCACAGTAGATTATTAGGACTCTTAAAAGCTGCAAATTACATCATTTGTGATGGACCAAGTTTATCAGTTGTAGAAAACACACTATTAAAAAATCGGTCACAGTTAATGAGATTACCCCAAATAACTTGTGCTAAAAACTATTTAAGTACCGAAACAGTAAATAAATTAAAAAAAGAAATTGGACTAATTAATTAATTTTTCATGTTAAAAAACTTTAAATCTGATATCGCAATAATAAAAGAAAGAGATCCTGCTGCTCGAGGAATATTGGAGATTTTCCTTTGCTATCCTGGCTTCCAATCAATAGTCTTACATAGATTTACCCATAAATTATGGCAACTAAAATTTCCTTTAATTCCGCGCTTATTAAGTCATATGAATAGATTATTAACAGGTATAGAAATTCATCCGGGAGCCAAAATCGGTAAAAAAGTTTTCATAGATCATGGCATGGGAGTTGTTATTGGTGAAACAGCCGAGATAGGTGATAACTGTTTACTTTACCAAGGGGTGACATTGGGAGGGACAGGGAAAAGTCATGGGAAAAGACACCCAACATTAATGAAAAATGTTGTAGTTGGAGCCGGTGCAAAAGTTCTTGGATCAATAACAGTTGGATCCAATACACGAATTGGTGCTGGTTCTGTAGTTGTTCGAAATGTAGAAGGGAATAGCACTGTAGTTGGTGTTCCTGGGAGAGTAGTACATCAAAGTGGGGTAAAAGTGAATCCTCTAGCACACTCTGCATTGCCAGACGCTGAGGCTAATGTGATCAAAAATCTAATGGATAGAATCGATCAACTTGAGAATGAAATACTTAAATTACACAAAGCTCTTCAATGTTTGGCCAACTCAGAAGCTGTTGATATTTCTAAACTGGGTGATGCTCAAAATCTAAAAGATAAAGAGATTCTTGAATTTCTTGGAGATGATTAAAAATATCTTAATTTTTGGAATCTTGATCACTTTTTGGTTGAAACATAAACATTGAATAAATAACATTTCTTCTCATATTAGTCATCATTTCAAGGAACATATCATAACCCTCATTTTTATATTCTATTAAAGGGTCTTTTTGTCCATAGCCTCTTAATCCTACTGATTCCCTTAAGGAATCCATTGACTGAAGATGCTCTCTCCATAAATTATCAATTTGTTGTAATATGAAAAATCTTTCAGCCTCTCTCATCAACCCTGAACGAAACTTTTCTATTTGAGATTCTTTTAAATCATAAGCTATTCGCAATTGCTCTTGAAGATAATTCTTTAATTCTTCTACAGACAATAAACTAACATCTTCAATCTTTAGATCATCTAATAAATATATAAATTCTTTGACTTTAGAAATTAATTGATCAACATCCCATTCTTCAGGTGGTAGGTCAGGGTTAATATAGGCTTCTACTATTTCACCCATCGTCCTTTCTCCATATCCGATCACCTGCTTCTTCAAGTCAACTCCTTGTAATACTCTTAGTCTCTCGGTATAGACTGCTTTTCTTTGATTATTCATTACTTCGTCATATTCAAAGACTTGTTTTCTAATATCGTAATAATAAGTTTCTACTTTCTTTTGGGCACTTTCTAGAGATCTTGTAAGCATTCCTGATTCAATAGGCATATCTTCATCAACTCTGAATGCATTCATTAGATTAGCTACTCTATCCCCTCCAAATATCCTTAATAAATTATCTTCTAAAGATAAAAAGAATCTTGTACTTCCAAGGTCCCCCTGTCTACCAGCTCTTCCTCTTAGTTGATTATCAACTCTTCTTGACTCATGCCTCTCAGTACCGATAACGTGTAAACCTCCAGCTTCTCTGACTGTTTCTTCTTCATGTATAAGTACTTTTTCATATTCTTTTTTCACATCTGATAACACATCTCTTAAAAACTTTATTGATTTATCATCAGTTGGTGCTTTTTCAGCTGCCGTGGCAATCTTATCATCTAACTCAATTAGAGTAAGTAGTCTATCTCCCCAATTCTTAACCAACTCATCAGACAAGAGAGAAAGTTTCTTCTTAATATCTTCTCCAAGTTTACAAGGGTAAAGGCTTATTGAAGAACTTTGAATATTCTTTTTCGAACTAAATTCAACTTTTGATGAAAACCCTCCTTTCTTTTTTGAATTTCTTTGTTTAGGAATTGGGGGCTTATGCTCATCTTCTGGCTTTACCAATAAAGGACTTAAAGTCTCTTTTAATTTCAGTCTTGCCATATAGTCACTATTACCTCCAAGAATGATATCTGTTCCCCTTCCAGCCATATTTGTCGCAATAGTAACAGCCCCTGCTCGACCTGCCTGAGCAATTATTTCCGCTTCTCGTTCGACGTTCTCAGGTTTAGCATTCAATAAATTATGAGGGATTCCCTGGTCGAATAACAGTCCACTTAGCAGCTCACTTTTTTCAACACTTGTTGTACCAACCAAAACAGGTCTACCATTTCTATGAATCTCTGCAGTTTCTTTCGCAACCGCTTTCCATTTACCTATTTCAGTTTTAAAAACTTGATCACGTAAGTCTTGTCTTCTCCTAATTTGATTTGTCGGTATGACAGTTGCTTCTAATTTATAAGTTTTTTCAAATTCGACCTCTTCTGTTTTCGCAGTTCCGGTCATACCTGCCAAGCCAGGATATAGAAGGAAAAAGTTTTGATAAGTAATAGATGCTAGGGTTTGAGTTTCAGGCTGAATTTTGAGACCCTCTTTTGCTTCAATTGCCTGGTGCTGTCCATCACTCCAGCGTCTTCCGGGCATTACCCTTCCTGTAAATTCATCAACAATTACTGCTTCATCTTTTTTAATAATGTAATTTACATCTTTAATGAATAATTCTTTAGCTTTTAAAGCGTTAGTTATGTAATGAGCCCAGGGATCTTGAGGATTATATAAATCACTAACTTGCAAATATTCTTCACATTTAGCAAATCCTTGATCGGTTAAAATACAACTTCGCTGTTTTTCATCTACTTCATAATCGCCTTCAGGGTCAATACCATCTTTACTCAGTTCTTTTGCCTTAATAAGAGATAAAGATAGTTCCGCAGCTTTTTGATACTTTTCTTGTGGTCTTTCAATTTGCCCAGAAATTATTAGAGGCGTTCTAGCTTCATCAATTAAAATCGAATCAACTTCATCTATAACACAATAATTAAATTTTCTTTGCACTACTTCTTCAAAATCAGTAGCCATATTATCTCTCAAATAATCAAATCCTAATTCTGAATTGGTAGCATAAGTAATATCGCAATCATAATTTTTCTTTCTCTCTGAGGGGCTCATATCTTGCTGAATTAAACCAACGGATAATCCTAAAAAACGATGAACTTGTCCCATCCACTCAGCATCTCTTCGAGCTAAATAGTCATTTACAGTAACAACATGAACTCCCTTCCCAGTAAGAGCATTTAAGTAGCATGGCAATGTTGCAACAAGAGTTTTACCTTCACCAGTTTTCATTTCAGCAATTTGACATTCATGTAGAACCATTCCCCCTATTAACTGAACATCAAAATGCCTCATATCTAAAACTCTTTTTGCTGCTTCTCTTACAATTGCAAACGCTTTAGGAAGAAGTTCCTCTAGTAGTTCCTTCTGCTTGTTAACATTCAATTCTGATGAAATCTTTGCTTTAAGATCGCTAGTTTCTCTTCTAAGCTCATCGTCTTTTAGTCCAGATATTTCTTCTTCTAAAAAGTTTATTTCTTCAACAATTGGTTGATAGCGCTTTAACTTTCGTGCATTCGGATCTCCCAACAAAAGTTTTAGCATAATGTCCCTTTTAAAAAACTTGTCCTATTAAAACATTATAAATTAACGCGTTACAACTCAATCAGTAAATCTTATATCTGTTTATTTTAGTAGAAATAATAGAATAAGGTATTGAAATCACAATCATCAAAAAATAAATTTATTCCCTTCATTTTTCCAGAACTTTTAACTAATGAAAGACATATTTTTAATAAAACATTCAAAAGGGGCTTTTGGATTAAGATTTTTTGGGTTAGGACCTAATCTAAAACCCGTGAAGGGATTATTTAAATTACAGCAGTTCTTTAATAGGAATACTTTTTGGGCACAGAATAGAACACTGAATGATCTAAAAAAATGTCTCGCTAATAGTGACGTTATTATAAGTATTTGGTCTGATGGTGAAATAGTCGGTTTTGGCAGGGCTTTGTCAGATGGAGTTTATAGAGGAGTACTTTGGGATATTATTATCGATAAGAATCATCAGGGGAATGGTTATGGGAAGTTAATTGTTAAAAGTCTTTTAAATTCAAAAAAGATAAAAAATACAAAAAAAATATATTTAATGACTACAAACAAAAAATTATTCTATTCTCAAATTGATTTTAAAGAAGTTACCACTCAAAATTTATTAATTCGGGAAATATGATTACTTTCTAAAAGTAATATATTTGGAACCCAAATAATTATTTAATGCTCCGATAAATGCTCCAAAGAACCAAGCAATCTTATGATTATTAATAAATTGATTTAAAACAAAAATAATTAAAGACATTTCTATTCCTCCTAAAAAATAAATTAAACAAAATAAATAAAAAGATTTAACTATTGGTTGTTTTAATCTATTTCTGAATACCCATAATTTGGCCAAAACAAATGAAACCAAAATCCCAACAGCATAACCACAAAGGGAAGCAAATACTAGATTATTAGAAATAAAATAAAAAGAAATATATACTAAATAATTGATATATGATGCAATGACACCAGACAAACAAAACTTGAATATTTGTAGGTAATTGATTTTAAAAGATTTATACAATTGCTATATTTTTTACTTTAATAAAATCAAACTCAAGATACAAATCTCTCATACAGCCATCTTATAAATGAACCTAATATAGGAACTGGGCCAAACGTAGGACCACAAAAATCAAAATAATCTCTGTGTTCTTTTATTAAACCATTTTCAGAAAATATTAAACGTGTAGTCCCAGGATAAATAAATGTTTTGCCCATTATTTTTAAACCCATAGTCCATTCAACGAATCCACACTCTCCGTTTATTGCAATTGCATGAGTTTCTATATAAAGATCATCACATCTTTTGAGCAACTTTTCTTGAGCTTCTATATAAGAATCTAATCCATTTGTTTCTTGTGTAGGGTCAATGAATATAACGTTATCATTATAAAATTCTGACCATTTTTGTTTTGTTGGCGCCGCTTTCCCATAAGGCTTAGTAAATAATTCCTTTAAATCCTCAATAGTAATAACTTTGTACATTACTTAATTTATAAGAAACAACACTCTAAATGAAATTTTCATTGAAAGCGGATGAAGAGATTCGAACTCTCGACATTCTCCTTGGCAAGGAGATGCTCTACCACTGAGCTACATCCGCATAGCTTCTTTATTTTATCCTAAAGCAGGAATCAAAGATACAAAAAATTAATTTTTTTTGAAACTAATTTAGGTTTTTAATTAAAGATCCCATCTCAATTGCTTGCAACGCATAATTCCAACCCAGATTATTTTTTATTCCTGCTCTTTCTAATGCCTGCTGCATAGTATCTGTGGTTAAAACACCGAATATAATAGGTATATTACTTTCATAAGATACTTTAGATATACCTTTACTAGCTTCAGAAACCACAACATCATAATGAGCAGTATCACCTTTAATCACTGCACCGAGAGTAATTAAAACGTCATATTTAGATTTATTAATTATAGATTTTGCTGCGATTGGAAGCTCTAAAGAGCCAGGAACCCATACTATATCAAGATTACTACTTGATTCAGAAGTATCAACACCATGCCTTTTTAAACAATCTAAACATCCAGACAAAAGCTTTGATGTAATTAAATCATTGAATCTAGCTATAACTATACCTACTTTTAATTTAGCAGTATCAGTAAAAGAGCCTTCGTAAATAGCCATTTGATTTTTTATATTATAAGCTTCTCATGAAGGGGTATTTAATTCAAACTAAGGCTGCGATAACTCCATTTATTAGAACTAAATGAAACCAAACCCCACCAATTATCTCAACTTTTTTTATTTCTGGGTTACGGCGGTCAGAAGGATCGGTTTGAGTAGCATAAAAATAAGGGACTCCAACAACTGCTATTAAAGATGAAAACAAAAGAGCATTTATAAAGAAAAAGTTTACAGCCTGCATAATTTAAAAATTTACTTATTACGGCTATTATATTCTCATGAAAATGCTTTTTATGGTAAAAGTTTACATACTCGTAGTGACTTGTAAAATGCAAAAAATAAATTCTTCCCTAAGATCTATTTAGAAATAATAAAAGTATGCAGGAAGAAGAAATAATTCAAGAAAATTTATTTGCAATTAAAAATGAGTCTTACAACCAAATCGCTCCAAAGTTTATTGCTGAAGATTTATCTACAGAAGAGTTAAAAAAAGAATCAAAAAAAAGACCTAGGAGAAGAGGATCTTCAACTAATTTAGTAAACAAATTTAAAACTAATGTAAATTTAGAACGCAAAAATGATTGCATTCATGAAAAATCATACAGTTATAAAACGGTTGCGAAGTCTAAGTTAACTCCTGTCATGAGGCATTATGTAACCCTTAAAGAAGAAAATAAAGATAGATTACTTCTATATAGGTTAGGTGACTTTTTTGAATGTTTTTTTGAAGATGCAGTACTTGCCTCACAAATTTTAGAAATAACATTAACAAGCAAAGATGCAGGAAAAGAAATTGGCAAGATACCCATGGCAGGAGTTCCACATCATGCAATGGAAAGATATTGCGCTGAATTAATTAAAAAGAATCATTCAGTAGTTATATGCGACCAGTTAGAAAAAAGTTCTGGTAATTATAGTACCCCAATCAAAAGAGGAATAACAAGAATTATCACCCCTGGTACTGTTATTGAAGAGGGCATGTTGGTTGCAAAAAAAAATAACTGGATTTCAGCGATTTACTTATCGGAAAACAACTCTGATGATTTACGCGAGTGGGGCATTTCAAGAGCTGATGTCAGCACAGGTGAGTTATTAACAATGGAAGGGAAATCTCTCTCAAAACTTTTTGATGAAATTATTAAATTAGATTCATCAGAAATAATCTTGGCTAGCAATGATGCAGAAAATTTATTGAAACAGAAAAATAATCAAATCACATATACGGTTACTCAAGAAACTTTTTTTAGCATTAATGAAGCAAATTCTATAATAAAAAAATATTTCCAGATTATTAGTTTAGAAGGCTTAGGGCTCAAGAACTTAAATAATGCAACCAAATCACTTGGAGGTTTATTAAATTATTTAGAAAAAATAAATCCTTCCAGTTTAGATAACGATTCTTCTCTAAAGATTTCATTAGATTTTCCACAAATACAATTTTCTAACAATCACCTAATCATTGATTATCAAACTCAAAAGAATTTAGAGATAAAAAATACACAACGAGAAAATAATTATGTTGGTTCACTTCTTTGGAGTATTGATAAAACATATACTTGCATGGGTGCTAGATGTTTAAGAAGATGGATTGAATCACCATTATTAAATGTTGATGAAATATATAAAAGACAAAATATTATTTCAAATTTTTTAGAATCAACCCAATTAAGAAAAGATACCCAAAATATCCTAAGAGCCATGGGTGATTTGGAAAGACTTTCTGGCAGAGCATGTGCTGGTCATGCAACTCCAAGAGATTTAATTGCAATTTCCGAAGGTCTAAAAAAATTACCCAAATTAAAGTCAATTATTGAATCATTCAATTATGATCTCCCATCCTGGACAGAAGAATTAAAAGATATTGATAATAAACTATTTGATCTAGCTGACACTATAAGTTTTAAACTTGTAGGAAATCCTCCTCTTAATACAAGTGAAGGAGGTATGATTCACGATGGCGTTGATAATATTTTAGATGGATTACGTAATGTAATTGACGACTACTCTGATTGGCTATGTGAAGAAGAATTAAAAGAAAGAAAAATTAGTAAAATTTCTAATCTAAAAATTCAATTCCATAAAAACTATGGATACTACATATCTATAAATAAGTCAAAGGTAAATTTAGCTCCAGAGCATTGGATAAAAAGACAAACTCTGACTAATGAAGAAAGATATGTTACTACAGAAATCAAAAATAGAGAGCACAAAATTTTTCAAGTAAAAAATCGTGCTTCTGCAAGAGAGTATGAAATATTTTGCGAAATAAGAAATCTTGTTGCGGCAAAAACAAAAGAAATTAGATCAATTGCAAAAGCGATAGCATCTATTGATGCATTGCTTTCTTTAGCAATTACATCATTAGAGAATGATTTTGTAAAACCTACACTTATCCCTATAAAAAATTTAAGTCAAAAAAACAGTACAAAAATTATCGCAGGAAGAAATCCCATAGTGGAGCAATTATTAAATGATAAAAAATTTATCGCAAATGACATTATATTCAATAGAAATCAACAATTAATAATACTAACCGGACCAAATGCAAGCGGAAAGAGTTGCTTTATCAGACAAATAGGTTTAATACAAATTCTTTCACAAATAGGTAGTTTTGTTCCTGCTAACAAAGCAGAGATCAACGTTGTGGACAGGATTTTTACTAGAATTGGAGCTGTTGATGATCAAGCATCTGGACAATCAACTTTTATGGTAGAAATGTCAGAAACAGCATCAATTTTAAATCAAGCAACATCACACTCTCTTGTACTACTTGATGAGATAGGAAGAGGAACATCTACTTTTGACGGGCTATCAATAGCTTGGTCCGTGAGTGAATATCTCGCAAACAAAATTAAATGTAATACTATTTTTGCTACTCACTATCACGAACTGAATTATTTAAAAAATTCAAATAGTAATATAGCAAACTTTCAAGTACTAGTTGAACAAAAAAACGACCAACTAGATTTTACGCATAAAATTGAGAAGGGAGGTTCAAATAAAAGTTACGGAATTGAAGCTGCGAGACTGGCAGGAGTTCCAAAAGAAGTAATAGAAAAAGCAAAATTAGTTTTAGATTCTTTAGAAAAAAAAAGAATAATTTTAATACTCAAATAACAATCTATTAATTTGTCTAATTTAAAGAATATTCCAATCAAATACACTCTCTTAACAAAGCATTAACAGTTGCTGCTGCCATTGCAGCTCCACCTCTTGTTGAATTTATTACTATCCTCGAATAATTAGTCCTAAGCAATTTTTGTTTACTTTTTTCAACTCCAATAAAACCGACGGGCATTCCAATAATCAAACTAGGAGAATTATTTGAATAATGTAAATGATCTAATAAAGCCACAAGTGCTGTGGGGGAACTTCCAATAACCACAATAGGTGATTTGATTCCACTATATTTCTCAGATAATTCTTTCCACCCTTTCAAAATTCCATAAGCAGTTTTAGTGGATCCTAAATAAGCATTATCTGGAAACCACTTTTTAGCTGAACACACTTGATTCCCTGTCGTATTTTGCGCCATTGATTTTATAGCAGTCGCTGCCATATCAGTATCAGTTAAAATTGGTGAACCTTCTCTAAGTGATTGAATAGCGTTTTCACACGCATCTTCACTAAATTCTAAAAGATTTTGAATATTAAAGTCTCCCGACGTATGAACTAATCTTTCTAAAACTTTATTTTCCAAATAATTAAAATCATTTGCTTCTAGATTAGTTCGTATAAAATTAATACTTTCTATGAAAATAGGATGATCTTTTATCATTAAATTTTAATTTGAGTTAAAAGTAAGCATAATGAGAATAAGCTTCTTTTTTAAGCAAATATGCCAATACAAATAATATGGGGCAATGATATAAGTGCGCATAATAAATATATTCATCAAATAATTGATCAGAAAGTATCAAAAGTCTGGAAAGAAATAAATGTTTCCAATCTAAATGGAGATGATGAACAGCAAATAAACAAGGCCATGGAAGAAATACTAACACCTCCTTTAGGGGATGGAGCAAGAGTAGTTATTTTAAAAAACAATCCCATTTTTACTATTAAAAATGAAGACTTAAGAATCAAATTTGAAAAACTTTATAGAAATATCCCAAGCAATACCTATTTCATTTTGCAAAATATTAAGAAGCCAGACTCCAGACTCAAGAGTACTAAATTTATTAAAAAACTTATAAAAGAAAATATAGCTCTTGAAAAATCATTTTCGTTACCAGATATTTGGGATTATGAAGGTCAAAGAAGGTATCTAGAAGATGCAGCAAAGGGAATGGATATCTCCCTTGATAAAAATACAGCTGAGTTAATAATTGATTCAGTAGGAAATGATAGTGTCAAATTAATTAACGAATTGGCTAAAGCAAAGATATATCTTACTGCATTAGCAAATGATGAGAATGCAAAACTTTGTTTAAAAAGTAATGATGTAAAAAAAATATTTAATGATCATCAATCAAACATCTTTAAAATAATTGATCTTCTTTTAGAAAAAAATATTAAAGAAAGTCTTATTGAAATAAATTATTTATTATGCAAAGGCGAACCTGCTTTGAGACTCAATGCAGGTTTAATAAGTCAAATCAGAATACATACCATAATTAAGTTATCAAACAATTCTAGAGAAGAGGACGTAGATAAAATATGTAATCTTGCAAATATTACTAATCCAAAAAGAATCTTTTTTATAAGAAAAAAGATAAAGAATACTTCACAAGAGTATTTGATAAATTTAATGAGTAATTTATTGAATATTGAATCATTGCTCAAAAAAGGCAATAATCCTATTAATGTTTTTATTGAAAATCTAATGAACTTAAGTTAACCAAATTTTAAGTTTAAGTATTTATATTATGATTTAAATATGGCTTTACTAATTAAGAAATTTGGCGGAACCTCAGTAGGAGATGTTAAAAAAATCCAGGCTATTGCACGTAGTATTTGTCAAAGTAAAGAAGCTGGTAATGACATTGTTGTTGTGGTTTCAGCAATGGGTAATACTACAAATGAATTAAATCACTTAGCAGAATCAATAAGCAAAAATCCAAATAGCAGAGAATTAGACATGCTTCTCTCAACTGGAGAGCAAGTAACAATTGCTCTTCTTTCAATGTCATTAAATGAATTTGGGATACCTGCCATATCTATGACTGGAAGCCAGGTAGGAATCACTACAGAATCGATTCATGGAAAAGCAAGAATTCTTGATATAAAAACAGAACGAATCAAAAACTATATAGATCAAGGATACGTAGTAGTAGTTGCTGGTTTTCAAGGTACAACTCTTAGCCATACTGGATCAATGGAAATTACAACTTTAGGAAGAGGTGGTTCAGATACTTCTGCAGTTGCTTTATCAACAGCTATGGGTGCTGAAACTTGCGAAATTTATACTGACGTTCCAGGAGTTCTAACCACTGACCCCAGAATAGTACCTAATGCAAAACTCTTAAATGAAATTAGTTGCGAAGAAATGTTAGAACTTGCTAGCGTTGGTGCTTCAGTTCTTCATCCTAGAGCCGTTGAAATAGCTCGCAATTATGGAATTAAATTATATGTAAAATCAAGTCAAATCGAATCAAGTGGCACTCTTTTACATAGTCAAATTAAACCCTTACCACTAAAAAGAGGAAGCTTAGAATTAACCAAAACTGTTAATAGTCTTGAAGTGTTAGAAAACCAAGCAGTCTTCAGTATTTCAAGGCTACCTGATAGACCTGGCATTGCTGCGCAAATATTTGAAACGCTATCAGAGGTAAAAATCAATGTTGATTTAATCATTCAAGCTACTCATGATGGCAATAATAACGATATAACATTTACTGTTAATGAATCTGATCTAAAAAAAACAATTGAGCAATGTGAACTGATAACTAGTCAATTAGGTGGTGAATATAATTGCAAAACAAAAATGACTAAATTAAGTATTCAGGGTGCAGGAATAATGGGTAGGCCTAGTGTCTCAGCTGATTTATTTGATACTTTATCCCAAGCAAATATCAATGTAAGATTAATAGCTACTAGCGAAATCAAAGTGAGCTGCGTGATTGAAATAAATAATATTCCAAAAGCCATTAGAGTTGTTGAAGAGAAATTTAAACTATCAGATACACAAATATTTGTTAATCCAGTATATAAAAGACAAGATCAGCCTGAAGTCAGAGGAATTGCTTTAGATAAAAACCAAGTGCAAGTTAGTTTTAGAAACTTACCTGACAAACCAGGTGTGGCTGCTTCCATATGTTTAGCTCTAGCAGAAAATAATTTAATTTTTGACACTATTGTTCAATCAGAAAGAATTACTTCTCGAAAGACTAAAGATATCAGTTTTACAATGAACAAGCAGGACAGACAAAAGGCTGACGCAATTTTTGATTCCTTAACAAAAAAACTACCCGGATCATTTATAGAAGATGGCCCTGCAATAGCAAAAGTTAGCGCAGTAGGCACTGGAATGGCTTTTAAGGTTGGAACAGCTGGGAAAATATTTAGAGCACTTGCTAAAAAAAATATAAATATTGAAATGATTGCTACTAGTGAGATCAGAACATCTTGTATCGTTTTAGAAAAAGATTGCGACGAAGCAGTAAATGCCATTCATAATCATTTTGAATTAGAGAAATAAATGTAATTATTAACTATTTCTTGTTAATTTTTGCCTTAACTTTTTGATTCTATCTCGAAAATTTGCTGCCTCTTCAAAATTCAATTCTTTGGCAGCATCTTTCATTTTTACTTCTAACTTATCTATTAATTCTGGCATTTCTTCAAGTAAGCATTGGTTATCGCTAGAATGTAGTATTGAATCTGTTTTTTCATTCACTATATTTATTAAATCTTTAGATAACCCACCTCCATCTAATTTTCTAGAAAGTTCTAAAAAAGATAATATTGAATTTTCTATTTTTTTCCCTGCAGGTTTTGGAGTAATACCATTAATCTGATTATATTTTTCTTGGATAGTTCGCCTTCTTTCAGTCTCAGATATGGCTCTTTTCATAGAGTCTGTAAAGTTATCTGCATAAAGTAAGGCAACACCTTCAACATGTCTTGCAGCTCTTCCAATTGTTTGTATTAGTGATCGTTCTGCCCTCAAAAAGCCTTCTTTATCAGCATCTAAAATCGCTACTAATGAAACTTCAGGCAGATCAAGACCTTCTCTTAACAAATTCACTCCTACCAAGACATCATATTCACCCATTCTAAGATCTTGGATAATCTCAATTCTTTCTATTGAGTGAATCTCAGAATGCAAATATCTAACTCTTACTTTATTTTCTGATAAAAAGTCTGTTAGATCTTCAGCCATTCTCTTAGTAAGCGTAGTTACTAGAACTCGTTGATTTTTTTTCGCTCTAATTCTTATTTCTCCTAAAAGATCCTCTATTTGTCCAGAACTAGGTCTGACATCAATAATAGGATCTAGAACACCAGTTGGTCTTATCACTTGCTCAACAAAATCACCTTCACATTGATCTAATTCCCATTGACCAGGTGTTGCACTAATAAATACCGTCTGTTTAGATTTTTCCCAAAACTCTTCACATTTTAAAGGTCTATTATCTGCAGCACTTGGCAATCTAAAGCCGTGTTCTATTAATACTTTTTTTCTAGATTGATCTCCGTTATACATAGCGTGTAATTGTGGACATGTTACATGACTCTCATCCACTACTAGCAACCAATCTTTTGGGAAATAATCTATTAGACATTCTGGAGGAGTTCCTTCTGCTCTTCCTGATAAATGACGAGCATAATTTTCAACTCCATTACAATAACCAACCTCTTTTAGCATTTCTAAATCATATTTAGTTCGTTGTTCTAAACGTTGCGCCTCTAATAATTTCCCTTCATAAGTAAATTTATCCATTTGAGTTTTTAATTCACTTCTAATTGCACTAATTGCACTTGCAAGTCTTTCTTTAGGAGTTACAAAATGCTTTGCTGGATAAACGCTAATTTGTTCAAGACTTTCAAGAATCTCACCAGTCAATGGATCGACGTATCGAATCGCCTCAACATCATCGCCAAATAATTCAATTCGTATTAATCTATCCTCATAAGCTGGGCCTATTTCTAAAACATCTCCTTTAATCCTAAATCTACCTCTACTAATTTCTATATCATTTCTTGTATATTGATTTTCAACAAGTGATCTTAAAGAAGAACGTAAATTTATAGACTTTCCAACTTCAAATTTAACCGCAGCTTTTAAATATTCACTGGGTATACCAAGACCATAAATACAACTTATAGAAGCAACAACAATAACATCTTTCCTCTCGAATAAAGAGCGAGTTGCAGAATGCCTAAGCATATCTATCTCTTCATTAATTGAAGCAGTCTTTGCAATATAAGTGTCGCTTACTGGTACATAAGCTTCAGGTTGGTAATAATCATAATAAGAAATAAAATATTCAACAGCATTTTTTGGAAAAAACTCCCTTAATTCATTACATAATTGTGCTGCCAAAGTTTTATTGTGCGCCAATACTAGTGCGGGTCTGCCCGTTTGATGTATTACATTAGCAATAGTAAATGTTTTACCAGTCCCTGTAGCACCAAGAAGAGTCTGAAACTCTTTCCCGCTATTAACTCCACTAACTAATTTTTCAATAGCTTCAGGTTGATCTCCATTCGGCTCATATGGAGCTTGAAGCTGATAGTTATTCATTTAATAACTCAAGATTTATATATCTTAAGAAATTTTTTCTGAAATTATTGTTTTTTTCAATGATTCCTTTAAGCCCCTTACAACAGCTATCATTGATACTAAATTATCTAATTTATTAACAACAGATCCAACACCAACAGCAGAAGCACCACACGAGATTGCCATTGGGCAAGTAACCTGGCTTAATCCTGATGCACTCATAATTGGTATGTTGAGAGATTGTTTTTCAAATTCTTGATATATGGCATAAGTAGCTGCAAGAGTTGGCACTGATTTTTCAAAAAAGCCTTGGATTCCAGGCGAATAAGGATTTGAACTTGTACCACCTTCCGTTTGGATAATATCAACACCCTCTTCTACCAACTTAATTGCAAGATCAACTTGTTTATCGATTGACATAGTATGAGGAACCGTTACTGAGAGGGGTATGTCAGGTAATAGATCCCTTGTTTCTTTAGTGAGATTTAAAACTTTCTTATCTGAGAAATTAATCCCTTGTGCATAAAAAGTATCATAATTTCCTATTTCAATTAGAGAGGCTCCTGCTTTAACAGAATCTATAAAAAGTTTAGGTTCCACAGAACTAACGCATACAGGTAATGATGAGATCTCAATTACCGGTTCAACCAGTTCAGGTTTACAAGCTATATCAATAAGGTCAGCCCCACCTAAAGAAGCAGCCTCAGAAATTAATTTGACAGATTGAAGTTCGAAATTATTTAATCCTGAAATAACTTTGAGCAAAGACTTACTGCTCAACTCGTCTTTAATTGTTTGTGGCAAAAGATTAATCAGACTCATTGACTTAATGAATTTATTACCCGATTGTGACATTGTTTTAGTAAAACAGTGCATTTTTTAAAAAATATTATCTGAGCAACACAAATGTCTGATAGTAATTCAACTCAAAAAAATTGGACGTCATGGCATCACCTCCTACATAAGGAGATTCTGAGTAATAAAAAATTAATTCCCAAAGGAGCAAATATTTTAATATCAGTTTCCGGAGGGCAAGACTCAATGGCCCTTTTAAACCTAATCAATGATTTAAAAATACAATATAATTGGTCCATAAGTGTTTGGCATGGTGATCATCAGTGGCATGAGAAATCTTCAATATATGCGCTTGAATTAAAAAGTTATTGCGAGAAGAAAAACATTTCATTTTATTCTGATCAAGCTAATAAAGACAACATTTCTTCAGAAGAACAAGCAAGAGATTGGAGATATAAAAAATTAAGTTACAGAGCAAAAAATTTATTAATCGAAAAACAAGAAAATAATTTTTACGTATTAACTGGCCATACAAATACTGATAGTGCAGAAACATTTATCCTCAATTTAGCTAGAGGGAGCAATTATTCAGGTCTGAGTAATATATCGAGCAAAAGATTACTGGAAAATCAAATTTTTTTAATCAGGCCAATATTAATTTTTAGTAGAGAAGACACAAAGCAATTTTGTGAAAGTATGAACATCCCAGTTTGGGAGGATCCAACTAATTCTGATCTTAAAATTAAAAGAAATTTAGTGAGACAAAAAATTATTCCTACTTTAGAGAGTATCTATAAAGGTTGTTCTGAAAGGATAAATAATTTTAGCCAAAAAATGAGCAACTATAATGATGAACGTAATGATCTTACTGAACTGGCATATCTTTACTGTAAAGACAAAAAAGGTATTAAAAGAGATCTGTTGAACAACATGTGTCTTGAAGCAAGATGTACTATCTTAAATAGATTTCTAAAGGAAATTTGCACAAAACAAATTAGTTCCAAAAATTTATCATATTTAGCGAATTCAATTTTCGAGAAAAATAAAGGCCAAATAGATTTACCAGCAAATTTTAAAATCAATTGGAATAGAAATTATATAAATTGTGAAAGATTTTAAGATGTTAAAGCTGACCTTCTTCGTCTAGTCCTTCCTTCAAATGAGTCATCCTTTTCTGGATTAACTGATAAATCTTGTGAAACCTTTGGATTCTTTTGGCTATTAATATTTTTGGAAGTATTTGAATGACTTAAATTATTATTATTTGATTTTTGAGGGTTATTTTGATTATTTCTATTCCTATTCGGAGAATTATTATCATCAGTCATCTTTGGAATATAAGCACGAGTTCCACTAGGAGCAGGTTGTACTAAACAGAGAATCAATGGTTCCACTTGTAATTCTCTTCTCATTCTTCTACTTAAACCGCTTTCAATTTCTCTCTGAACACCAATCCAATCAACTTCAAAATTATTTGGTCCAGTTTGCCTAGATAATTGTTTCCATCGATTTTCTAAAACCCAGCTAATTTCCCTTTCAGTCCACATGGACATTTTTCTTGGTTCTGCAGTAGTAACAACCCCTCTCAAATTAACTCTTGGCGGAGCAACCATTTTCCCATCTGTACTAATAGGTGAGAGAACAGTTACAACACCATCACCAGCTAGTTGCTGCCTTTCTTTTAAAACCCGCGCATCAACTATTCCATTTCGAGAATTATCCAGTAATTCTACTCCAGCTTTTACAGGATCTCCTTTTTTAATAGAGTCAGGAGTTAATTCAACAACATCTCCATTCTCAATAATTAAGATATTATCTTTTGGAACTCCCATTGTCTGAGCACTTCTACTATGACAAACAAGCATTCTATGTTCTCCATGAACAGGAACAAAAAACTTAGGTTTAGCTAATGCCAACATTAATTTTTGATCTTCTTGGAAACCATGTCCAGAAACATGAATATTCTCACCTTTTCCGTAAACGACCTTAGCTCCCAATTTCATCAATCTATCTATTGTATTAACGACACCAATTGTATTGCCTGGAATTGGGCTAGCAGAGAATATAACAGTATCAGTAGTTTTAAGACGAACATGTTGATGCTCACTACGAGAAATTCTACTTAAAGCAGCTAAAGGCTCCCCTTGACTACCAGTCATCAATAATAAAGTTTCTCTATCAGGTAAATCTCTAATTTGTTTAATAGGAACAAACAAATCATCTGGGCATTTCATATAACCAATATCTCTAGCTTTAGCAATAACATTTATCATCGACCTACCTAACAACCCAACCTTTCTTCCGTGTTTCATGGCCAACTCTAAGATCATTGTGACTCTATGAACGGAACTAGCAAAGGTGGTAAGGATCACTCGTTCTTTTGCCTCAGCAATATGTTTTTCTAAAGAAGGATAAATAGTCTTTTCAGAGGGGCAGAAGCCTGGAACTTCCGCATTAGTAGAATCGCTAAACATGCATAAAACACCCTTCTCACCATAATGCACCATTCTTTCGATATCAAATTGTTCTCCATCTACTGGCATATGATCAAACTTAAAATCACCAGTAAATATAATTGTTCCGACAGGTGTTGTAACTGCTAAAGAAAAACTATCGCAAATTGAATGAGTATTGCGAATAAATTCAACAGAAAAATGTTGTCCAACTTTTACAACATCTCTTGGATTTACTGTCTGTATTGTCGTTCTATCTGATACACCTGCTTCCTCCATTTTCCCTCTTAACATTGACATTGCTAGTCTTGGACCATAAATAATCGGAATATTAAAATGCTTAAGATGATGAGAAATACCACCAATATGATCTTCATGGCCATGAGTTACTATCATGCCTTTTATTCTTCTTTGATTTTCTTTTAAAAAAGTTGTATCTGGCATGACAACATTTACACCATGCATTCCATCGGAAGGGAAAGCGAGTCCTGCATCAACCAGCATTAGTTCATCGCCATATTCAAAAACACAAGTATTTTTTCCTATTTCATGCAAGCCTCCTAGAGGTATCACCCTTAAGGATGGAGAATTATTTTTAGATCCTGAGGAATTACTTTGAGATCTATTAATTGTTGAATTAGTTCGTGATTGCATAATTTTGAAATTTATAAAAACCTACTTGTAATCAAATAAATTTTATTTAATTATCAAGCCAAAGAAAATCCTTAATGTAAGGATTTAAGAATAAGTTTGAGTTGTTCTTTCATATCCATAGTTAATGGCGATAATGGACTTCTTGGATTACCTACATTCCATCCAGATAGCTCTAAAGCTGCCTTGATTGGAATTGGATTAGTTGTCATAAAAAGTGCCTTGAATAAAGGTTGAAGTTTTTCATGTATTTCCAAAGCATTAGAAACTTTTCCTTTAAGAAATGATTCAATCATGTCTTTCAATTGCAAGCCAACTAAATGACTAGCCACACTCACTACACCAACAGCTCCTAGAGATAACATAGGAAGCAACAATGAATCATCGCCACTATATACAGAGAGTTTAGATCCACAAATAGACCTTAACTCCGTTACTTCTTCTATTCTACCGCTTGCTGCTTTAATACTGAGAATATTTGAGAAATTCATAAGTTTATTTACAGTATTTGGCAAGAGATTACATCCAGTCCTACCAGGTATGTTGTAGAGCATTAAAGGTAAATCCTTAGCTGCATTAGCAATAGAACTAAAGTGTATATAAAGACCCTCTTGCGGAGGTTTATTGTAATAAGGAACGACAACTAAAGCACCATCTGCCCCGAATTCGTATGCTTTTTTTGTAGCTTCAATAGCCTCACTTGTACAATTACTTCCAGTACCAACAATTACCTTACATCTTGAATCCAAGGAGCCTTTAACAGCCACAAACAAATCATGTTGTTCCGCCCATGAAAGTGTTGGGGATTCTCCAGTGGTTCCGCACAATACAATGCCATCCGAACCATGTTCAAAAAGATAATTGGAGAGTTTTATTGCTAGGTCATAATCAACGTCCCCATTCTCTTTAAATGGAGTGACCATTGCGGTCAAAATGCGTCCAAAGCATGGATTCAAAAACTTAGCCGTGTTTGCAATCATTTGTCTGGGATTAATAATTCAGCTATTTGAACAGCATTAAGTGCCGCACCTTTTCTTATTTGATCACCGCATAACCATAATTCTAATCCATTAGGATGACTAATATCAGCTCTTAACCTACCAACTGCCACATTGTCGCGTCCCATAACATCATTTGGCATAGGAAATCTATTGTTTTCATAGTCTTCTATTATTTCAATGCCAGCAGATTGAGATAATTTTTCTAGAGCATCTTTAGGTTGAACTATACCTTCAAATTCAATATTAATAGATTCAGAATGTGCTCTAAGAACTGGAACTCTAACGCATGTAGAGGAAACCTTTAAATCAGGCATATTTAATATTTTTCTAGTCTCATTTACCATTTTCATCTCCTCTTCACAATAATTATTTGAAAGCATAGGTGAATTATGTAAAAACAAGTTAAAGGCCAATGAATAAGGCAATACTTGACTGTTTTGTGGATCCCCTTTCAAATATCGCTCAGTTAGAAGCTTTAATTCTTCCATTGCTAACTGCCCTGCTCCACTAACAGATTGATAAGTAGAAATAATTACTCTTTTAATAGTAGAAATATTATTTAAAGGAGATAAAACTAAAGTCAGCAATATAGTGGTGCAGTTTGGATTTGCTATTACGCCATTATGCTTTAACGCATCACCTGAATTAACTTCAGGTACAACAAGTGGTACATCATTGTCTAATCTAAATGCACTTGAATTGTCAATTAAAACGGCATTTTGATCCTTAATTGTAGATAGCCATTTTCTTGAGATACTTCCGCCTGCTGAAGCTAAAACCAAATCAATATTGAAAAATTCCTTGTCAGTAGTATTTTTAGTCAGTAATTCTTCTCCTTTCCATTTAACTTTTTTCCCTTCTGAACGCTCAGACGAAAGTAAACGTAATTCTGAGATAGGAAAATCTCGTTCTTCGAGAATTTTTAGTAATTCAGATCCAACAGCACCTGAAGAACCTAAAACAGCTACTTTTAAGGGCCTTTTAGGCAAAAACGGAGTTTGTCTCACTCTTAAAATAGAAAAATTATGTTATTGATTGTTTTTCTTACTGTATCAAAGATATTTACTTTCAAGTAAATCACTTAATGTGAAATAATTAAGTTTCGGCTTATTGTAATAATTAAAAAACAAACATGAAGAAAGAAGCATTAATAGTCAAAACAACCTCTCTTCCTCAAAGTAGAATTGCGCTCGAACTCGAGATACCATCTGAGACATGCAAATCATGCATAAATGAAACCATCAATTCAATTAGTCGTTCAGCTAAGATCCCAGGATTTAGGCTTGGGAAAATCCCCAAGCAAGTCTTAATCCAAAGAATAGGAATTGCTCAGTTACATGCTTCTGCACTCGAAAAGATAATTGATAAATCATGGAACGAGGCATTAAAGATAAAATCAATAGAACCACTTAGTGAACCAGAATTAGTGGATGGATTTGAATCATTACTTAAAAATTTTAGTCCTGAAAAATCTCTTAAAGTTACCCTCCATACTGATGTGGCTCCGGAATTAAAATTAAAGAAATCTAAAGGCCTTAAAGTTGAAATCTCAACAAATAAATTTGACCCTAAGTCAATAGATGAAGCCCTAGAAAAATCAAGAAATCAATTCGCAACTATTGTTCCTGTTAATAATAGACCTGCCAAATTGGGAGATATTGCTGTAATTAGTTTTAAAGGAAAATATAAAGATTCTCAAAAAGAAATTGATGGAGGAAGTAGTGAATCCATGGACCTTGAATTAGAAAAAAACAAAATGATTCCAGGGTTCGTTGAAGGTATTGTTGGTATGAAAATTGAAGATACTAAGACTCTGAACCTTAAATTCCCTGAAGATTATTCTCATGAAGAGTCAAAAGGGAAAGATGCAATCTTTGAAGTACATCTCAAAGACCTTAAAGAAAAAGAATTGCCTGAGCTTAATGATGATTTCGCGAAACAATCTGGTAATAAAGAATCCTTAAAGGAATTAAAAGTTGATATTGAAAAGCAATTAAAAGATAATTTTGAAAAAACTCAAAAAGATATCAAAATTGAAGCTTTAATGGATGCATTATCAAACGAATTAGATGCTGAAATACCAAAATCAATGATTGATCTTGAAGTTAGAAACAATATTGAACAAACAGCACAAAGATTTGCTCAGCAAGGTCTAGATGTGAAATCAACTTTTACTCCAGAATTAGTTAAATCATTAGCAGAATCAACACGTCCTCAAGCTGAAAAAAATGTTCAAAGAAATTTAGCTTTAAAAGCCCTATCAGAAAAAGAAAATATCACTGTCGAACAAGAAGCAATTGATACAAAAATGAAAGAATATGGAGATGCAATCTCTAAATCATCCAAACAAATAGATATTCAAAAATTAAAAGATATAGTTAGAAATGATTTACTCAAGGAAAAATTAATAAATTGGCTTGAAGAGAACTCAGAAGTAAAAGAAAAAACTACTAAAACCAAGAAAACTCCTCAAACTGGTAAAAAAGTTGGCAAAACTAATATTGCTGAGAAGACAAGCAAAAAGGCACAAAATAAAAAAGAAAAAAAATAATTTATGAAAAATCTAACTAATCAACCAAAAAACTCTTAAATTAGAAAAAAGAAGCAAGTATTTTTAGTGAATTCTGAAAAAAAACATTTAATTCAAAGCTCAATTAATTCTTTTAAAAGTATTAATGAGATAAATGCAGCCGTTCCAACAGTTATTGAACAGTCAGGAAGAGGAGAGAGGGCTTTTGATATTTATTCAAGATTATTAAGAGAAAGGATAATATTTTTAGGTACAGGAATTAATGATCAAGTATCAGATTCACTAGTTGCCCAATTATTATTTCTAGAAGCAGAAGACCCTGAGAAAGACATACAAATTTACATAAATTCACCAGGAGGCTCTGTTACTGCAGGAATGGCAATATACGATACTATGCAACAGATCTCTCCAGACGTTGTAACCATCTGTTTTGGAGTTGCTGCAAGTATGGGGGCATTTCTTCTTTCTGGAGGCACGAAAGGTAAGAGGTTGGCTTTACCTAATTCACGGATAATGATTCACCAGCCTTTAGGAGGCGCTCAGGGCCAAGCGGTGGAAATTGCAATACAAGCTAAAGAAATACTTTTTCTCAAAAAAACATTAAATTCTTTATTAGCTGAACACACAGGTCAACCTTTAGACAAAATAAACGAAGACACTGAAAGAGACTATTTCTTATCTCCTTCGGAAGCAGTTGAATATGGATTAATTGATAAAGTCATTAAAAAATGACAAGTAAAAGTAATATTTTAAGAATATGATGACGAAACTAATTTTATAAGCAATCCTAGTAAATAAGAGAAATCTTACATTATTTTATTTTTTCAGTTTTTAATAATCGATGGCTAAATTTGACGCCCATCTAAAATGTTCATTTTGTGGCAAGTCACAAGATCAGGTTAGAAAACTCATAGCTGGCCCTGGTGTTTACATTTGCGATGAGTGCATAGATCTTTGCAATGAAATTCTTGATGAAGAATTACTTGATAATCAAGCAAAATATCCTAACTCCCAACAAGTAAAGAAAAAATTACCAGTTGAAAAATCTCATAAATCTATTCCTTTAGAGTTAAACTCAATCCCTAAGCCATTAGAAATTAAAAGTTTTCTTGATAATCAAGTAGTTGGACAAGAAGCTGCAAAGAAAATACTATCAGTAGCTGTATACAATCACTACAAAAGATTAGCTTGGAGAGTGAAAGAGGATAATCAAAATAGCAATTCTAATGATTCGCATGGAACTAAATTACAGAAATCAAATATATTACTAATTGGCCCAACTGGAAGCGGAAAAACATTACTAGCTCAAACATTAGCTGAGTTTCTAGATGTTCCTTTTGCAGTTGCTGATGCAACGACTTTAACTGAAGCTGGTTATGTTGGAGAGGATGTTGAAAATATACTTTTAAGACTTCTACAAAAGTCAGAAATGAATGTAGAGCTAGCACAAAAAGGCATTATATATATTGATGAGATAGATAAAATAGCCAGAAAAAGTGAAAATCCATCAATTACTAGGGATGTCTCAGGTGAAGGAGTTCAACAGGCATTATTAAAAATGCTTGAGGGTACAATTGCTAATGTTCCACCTCAAGGGGGTAGAAAACATCCTTATAATGACTGCATTCAAATTGATACCAGTCAAATCTTGTTTATTTGTGGAGGTGCATTCATAGGCCTAGAGGATATTGTTCAAAAACGTCTGGGCAAGCATTCTATAGGTTTTAATACTAATACAGATTCAATCAAAGTTAATTCAAAAAAGATACTTGACTCTAATGTCGCTCTAAAAAATTTAGAACTAGATGACTTGGTAAAATATGGATTAATTCCAGAATTCATAGGAAGAATTCCCGTCTGCGCAGTATTAGATCGTCTTACCAAAGAAACTTTAGAATCTATTCTTACAGAGCCAAGAGATGCATTAGTAAAACAATTCAAAACATTACTCAGTATGGATAATGTTGAATTAAAGTTTGAAGCTGATTCTGTCGCAGCAATAGCTAAAGAAGCTTACAATAGAAAAACAGGAGCAAGAGCTTTAAGGTCAATCATTGAAGAATTAATGCTCGATATCATGTATTCTCTTCCTTCTCAAGAAGAGGTAAAAGAGTACACAATCACAAAAAAAATGGTAGATAATCTATTTTCATCCAAAATTGTTAAACTTCCTTCCGGGTCAAACAGGATTATTAAAGAATCTGCCTAATGATTAAGAATAGATTTCCACAAAATCAGCCTTAGTTATTTATAACTAAGAATAATAAATGAAGAATACTCATATACCTTTTCATCAGAAATATAGGCCAAATAACCTTGATGAATTGGTGGGACAAGAATTTATATCAACAACATTAAAGCAAGCGTTATTATCAAACAAAATCGCACCTGCTTATCTTTTTAATGGCCCTAGGGGTACAGGTAAAACATCAAGTGCAAGGATACTCGCAAAGTCTCTAAATTGCCTATCATTTGACCAACCAACAGTACATCCTTGTGGCACATGCGAATTATGTAGACAGATTTCGGATGGGAATGCACTAGACATTATCGAGATCGATGCGGCATCTAATACTGGGGTTGAAAATATTAGAGAAATAATTGAAAGAGCAAGATTTTCACCATCTCAAGCAAGATGGAAAGTTTATGTTATTGATGAATGTCATATGCTTTCGACAGCAGCTTCAAATGCTTTACTGAAAACCATAGAGGAACCTCCTGCAAGAGTTATATTCATTCTTGCGACTACTAATCCTGAGAGAGTTTTAACGACGATACAAAGTAGATGTCAAAAGTTTGATTTTAGAAGAATCAGCTCTGATTCAATTTTTGAACATCTTTGTCAAATAGCTAATAAAGAATCAATAAAGTTTGAAGATCAGGCATTAAAACTGATTTCAAAAAGATCTCAAGGTGGAATGAGAGATGCACAAAGTCTTCTTGACCAACTAAGTCTTCTTCCAGAAGGAATAAATACGAAAAATGTTCAAAACTTACTTGGAGAGATATCAGAAATTGATTTAATCAACTTAGTTAATTCGTTAATTGATAATAATGCAGAATCATTGTTAATAAGTTGCAATAAATTATATGACGCAGGAAACGAACCTAATCAAATAATTATTGGACTATTAAATATCACAAGAGATTTATTATTAAATTCAATAAATAATACATATTCAGATCTCTATTACACTTCTATTGAATTTCAAAGTGAATTAAATAAATTTGCAAAGAGTTTAGAAAAAACAAAAATAATTGAATGGCATAATAAGCTGAAAAACGTTGAATATCAGATTAAAACAAGCGACAATCCAAGACTTTGGCTAGAAGTTCACTTAACAAGCCTTCTTGCGAAGCAAAAAGTAGAAAGTAAAAATAGTGATTCAATTAAGCAAAATTTTGACAATCAAAGTGATTCAGTAAAGATAAACAACCAGGAATTGATTCATAAAAAAAATATTTCCAAGACAATCCCCAATCAAAGTAAATCAGAAAACATAGATAATGAAAAATTAATTAATAACGTCAATATTCCTAATAAAATCGAAAATCAAAGTAAAAAAGAAAGTTCAGATCATGTGGAATTTGTTACTCAAGCAAATATTTCTAAAAATATCCAAAAAAATAATGAATCTGGCGAATTGAAAGAAAAATGGGAACTAATACTGTCAAAATTAGAATTGCCATCAACAAAAATGCTACTCTCTCAACAAGCAGAACTTGTCAGTATTGATTCAAGTGAAATTGAAATCGCATTATCTCCCAACTGGGAAAATATGATCAAAAGCAGAAAAGTTATTATTGAAAATGCTGTAAAAAAAATATTTGGGGAACAAATAAAGCTTATTTTTTCTAGAAAAGAATTAAACACCAGAAACTTAAGCACCTCACAAGAAAAAATAAATGAATCCCAACCAAAGAAGATAATAGAGAACAAAAAATCTAATCTAACCGAAAAGCTTTTGCCTAAAGAATCTTATGATAATAGTTCTAAAAACCTAGCAAAATTTTTTAACGGAGAAATTATTGATTTGGATGAATAATTTATACTCCAGTATGAAGAGTTTTTTTCCAAAGAATCTTTTTAGGAAAAATAGACATTTTCATTGCTACCCAAGGTATTACTAAAAACCAATGAGATAAATACAAAAGCGATAATATTATTATTAACAAGTTTCGATTTTGAGAAACTGGACCCTCGCTTTTACAAGAAGCACCATAAAACAAAGCAATTCCCGACAAAGTAAATGCAGTTAGAGAAACTGGCCAATAAATTGGTGATTCAACTAAAGCAATACTCAAAATTAAATCAAGCATAGAAATTATAGGTAATCCATATTGCAAGATGAAAAAATAAGTCACATCAAATTTCTGTAAATTATCAATTTTTTGAGTCAATAATTGATCACCATAATCAAAAAATCTTTGCAAACCTCCTTCAGCCCACCTTTGCCTTTGTGCAAATAATGCAGTTAAATTCTCAACTGCTTCCTCCATAACTGGAGGGTCCCATAAAATTCCAATTCTGGATTTTGAAAGTAATAATCTTAAACTTAAATCCAAATCATCAGTGACAGTATCCTCGTTGAATGAACCACATTCCAATAAGATATCTTTTTTAATTAATTCGCCATTTCCTCTTAATTCAGATACTCCAGCCACAGATAATCTTCCGTATTGAAAGATAGCATCCATGGCCATCTCCATTGATTGACAGGACGTTAAAAAATTATTATTGACATTTGTAACTGATTTTCTTAATTGAACTGCAGACCAAGAACCCTCTTCTACAAAACTAAATAATCTTAGTAATGTATCTTTTTTCAATTGCGCATCAGCATCTAAAACTAACAACCATTCTCCGTGTGTAAACTTCAATGCATAATTTAAGGCCCCTGACTTCCCTCCACCAGCATTTGGTGAACGACTTATGATTTTTAATTTTTCATATTCTTTAGATAAACGCTCTAAAATTAAAGGAGTCTTATCAGAACTACCATCATCGATTATATAAATATTTAATTTATTCCTTGGATAATCTAAATTGAATAATCTTTCAACTAATCTTGCAATTACATTTTCTTCATCTCTTGCTGCGACTAAAATATCAAGCACAGGTAAATTTATTTCCGAAAGATTTTTGTTAAAAGTATTTGAAAGAATACTCCTATTAATATTTTTCGAAATCACTAATAAACCATAAAATGAAATCACTAAACAACAAGCAAATATAAGATAAGAAAAATTTTTAATATCAAAAAAATGTGGAATAATAGTTAACAAAGAACAAACAACAAAAAATACGAGTGCCTTTAATCTGCGATTTTTATAAAAACTATTATTCATCAAACTAAATTTCAAAGTATTTTTTTCTCATCGTGACAATATCTCAATTTTTTTAATTTTTGTTCCTGGATAGTAATGATTCAATATTTTTTGATAATTGAATCCTAGTTCAGCCATTTCAATTGCTCCTCCTTGAGACAAACCTACACCATGACCGAAGCCTCCTCCTCTAAAAATCCATAAATTATCATTTAATTTATCAATAGTAAATAAATTACTAGGTAAAAAATTAAATATGCGTCGAATCTCATCTTTCACAAGAACAATATTATCTGAATTTTGCACCTTAATTTCTAATTTTGTGACTCTGCCACTCGACCCCCTTTCAATGACATTTAAATCCAAAATAATTCCATTTTTATTGATAAGTTTTTTTTTGCTTAAATAATCTGCAATTTTTAAACTAGAAACTTTTTTATTCCAACGAAAAAGAGAATGATTACTTCCATAAAAATCTTTTTTCTCAAAATCTAAAAACTTGTTCAAGTCTGAATCTTTCTGAAATGGAATATTAAAAGATTTCTTTAATAATTTTGAACCATCAATTTTTGTTTTCAAGTAGTAAAAATCTTCTATTCTCCAAGACTCACTTGCAGTAGCTGATAAGCCACCATTGGATCCATGGTAAAAAGAATTAATTGGTTCATTTTTATATGTGATTATTAAATTTGCAGTTTCTTTTATTGCTTTTTTTACTTTTTTATTTTCAATCTTTGTTGGTTTATAAACTTGGCATTGAGTAGTTATACATAAATGATATTTATCCATACTAAATCTTCCAGCATTATAAATTGCCCAAGTTCTAGCTATAACTGCTTGTGCTTTTAATGCTTCAAAAGGAGAATTTGGTCCTATTTCATATGGCAAAACACCTTGCAAGTAATCATCAAACTTAATTTGTTGAATCAATGTCCAAGTTCCATATGAATCTTTAGCTAAATAAAATCTTTTACCAAAATTAATATTATTGATTGTTATATCTTCCTTAGAAGAAATATATATTGGTCCTTCAAGTTTTTGGAACGTATATTCGTTCTTTAGAAAAGGTGTAATTTGTGATTTATTAGTTATTTTAGAAAGTTTATATGTTGATTGATCCTTAGGGAGATTATTTGCAAATGGAATCCAGACTTCCCAATTTTTAGGGTATGCAACAGAAGCTTCAAATCCTTTTGTTGTTAAATTATTCGCTTGTTTTTGTGCAGATTCATAACTTGCAAAAGGGCCAAAGACTAATCTTTCAAGAGTATCTGGAGTTTTAAGCGGAATATCTTTCCATATAATATTTATTTTTTTTGATTTATGTTTAATGCCATTAAATGAATGCAAATTTAGGAAACCTTTATTAACCTTAAACGTAATATTATTATTCTGAGAAAAACTATCATTTGTGCCTCCTAAATATTGTTTTAGACCAATCAAAAAACTTCCTTTTTTTAATTCGCTATTAAGATCAAGTTTCAAAGATTCTTCAGCATTAGTATTAGATACAAATATTGGGTTGATTGCAGATAATAAAAAAAACCCTGACAATATGTAAAAAAATTTAAATCTACTGAGCATAAGTAATAGCTTTCCTTATCAAATTAAAACTTTAATTTGCGCCAATGCATATAAAGGTTTAGATTATTCTAATTAAACATATCTGACTTAAATGTCTAAACTTAAAACTCGTAAATCTGCTGCAAAAAGATTTAAAGCAACTGCTACGGGTAAATTTTTGAGAAGAAGAGCTTTCCATAATCATTTGCTTGATCATAAAAGCTCAAAATTAAAAAGGCATCTATCAACTAAAGCTATTGTTGATGAAAGAGATGCTGATAATGTAAAATTAATGATTCCATACGCATAAATCTTAAAAACTATTTCTAATATATATCTATGGCACGCGTAAAAAGAGGCAACATAGCCAGAAAACGAAGAAACAAGATCTTAACTCTTGCAAAAGGTTTTAGAGGAGGCAACAAAAATCTTTTCAGAACAGCAAACCAAAGAGTCATGAAAGCTCTTTGTAATGCTTACAGAGATAGGAGAAGAAGAAAAAGAGATTTTAGAAGACTGTGGATTTCTAGAATAAATGCTTCTGCCAGAATTAATGGAACAAACTACAGCAAATTAATTAATGGCATGAAATCATCAGAAGTAATTATAAATAGAAAAATGCTTGCACAATTAGCTTTAAGTGATCCACAATGTTTCGAAAAAATAGTATCTGCCGTTAGCAAATAGAAAATAGCAATATAATTTAAACAATAATTTAATAAATAAATGGAGATATCTTCCTTTCAATCATATTTGATCATTCTATTTGTCGTATTAATAATAATTGCTATTTTTGTCTTTAGACAATTTCTGAGAATAAGAAAAGAAGAATTAAATTTAGTAAAATTTGAACAGAAAGGGATAGATTCTCTAACGCAGGCTTCGGAATTATATGAATTTGGATCTATTCAAATTAAAAAAAGATTATATGATGAAGCAACTAAAACTTTTCTAAAAGCTGTCGAATATTATGAAAATGAACCGAAAGAAGCCAAAGCTGTCATCGAGAATGCTTTAGGTTTCTCTTATGCAGCTCAAAATGAATTCAAAAAAGCTATCAAGCACTATAACTTAGCTATAAAATCTCTACCAGCATATCCAGTAGCTTTAAATAATCTTGCATCAGCTCATCAACGGTTACTAGAATACGACTTAGCATATGAAACGTATAAACAAGTTTTACTAATAGACCCTTCAAACAAAACAGCACTTAAAAAAAGTAAGGAATTAGAAAAAAGAACTGATTATAACCCTTATAAAGGTATCAAAGATAAGGGATTCTAAGAATGAAAAATTATTCAAGCTTACAAATTGGAGGAAAACATTTCTCAAATAGATTAATGGTAGGTACTGGTAAATACAGATCAACAGAAGAAATGGTCAAAAGTTTATCAAATTCAGAATCGGAAATTATAACTGTTGCAGTAAGACGAATTACAAATAATCAAACAGGAGAAAATTTATTAGAAAAAATAGACTGGAAAAAATTCTGGATGCTTCCTAATACAGCTGGCTGTTCAAATTCAGATGAAGCAATAAGAATAGCTACTTTAGGAAGAGAACTAGCAAAATTATCAGGTCAAGAGGAAAATAATTTTGTCAAATTAGAAGTAATACCGGATAAAAAATATTTGCTACCAGATCCAATAGAGACTCTTAAAGCGGCAGAAATTTTAATAAAAAAAGGTTTTATCGTACTCCCCTATATCAATGCTGACCCTATCCTTGCAAAAAAACTAGAAGATATAGGTTGTGCAACTGTAATGCCATTAGGCTCCCCAATTGGCTCTGGACAAGGTCTTTTAAATTTATCCAATATATCCATAATTATTGAAAATGCCAAAGTACCAGTGATAATAGATGCTGGTATTGGAGTGCCTAGTGAAGCTTCTCAAGCTATGGAACTTGGGGCTGATGGGGTTTTAATCAATAGTGCCATTGCGCTGGCTGAGAATCCACCTCTAATGGCGAAAGCAATAAATTATGGAGTAAAAGCAGGAAGGAATGCTTTTCTAGCTGGAAGGATTGAAAAACAAAGTTTAGCAGTAGCAAGTTCCCCGGAAAAAAATATTTCAATTTAGTTGAAAATTACCTTTTAAAGGTGTATTAACTAGAAAAAATCAATATTTTATTAAAGAAATCTTTTTCATTAAGAAAAAAGATTTGAAACTTTTTACAATATTTCTTCGCAATTTGGAAGCATGCTGTAGTAATTTAATAAATATATTATGACCCTATTACTTCTGGAGTTTTGAGTGAAAGTTATTGTTCTTGGCGGAGATGGTTTTTGCGGTTGGCCTTGTGCGGTGAATTTAGCAGAGCAAAATCATGATGTAATTATTGTCGACAACTTAAGTCGTAGAAAAATCGATATTGATCTTGAAGTAGAATCTTTAACCCCAATTTCTTCGATATCAGAAAGACTTTCTGCATGGGAAGAGATTGGAGGGAAACCTATGAGATTTCTTAATATGGATATCTCTAAACAATATCAGAAATTACTAAATTTGCTTATTGAGGAAAAACCAGATTCAATTATCCATTTTGCTGAACAAAGAGCAGCTCCCTACTCGATGAAATCAAGTTTCACCAAAAGATATACAGTAGATAATAATGTTAATGGAACTCATAATTTGCTTGCTGCAATAGTAGAAAGTAATTTAGATATTCATGTTGTACATTTAGGAACAATGGGTGTATATGGATATGGATCACATAGAGGTGCAACAATTCCAGAAGGTTATTTAAAAGTTGAAGTACCTCAACCAGATGGAAGCCGCTTTGAAGAAGAAATATTGCACCCTGCAAGTCCAGGCAGTGTATACCATATGACTAAAACTTTAGATCAATTATTATTTCTTTACTACAACAAAAATGATCTTGTAAGAATCACTGATCTGCATCAAGGTATTGTTTGGGGGACAAATACAGAAGCCACTTTGAAAGATCCTAGATTGACAAACAGATTTGATTATGACGGAGATTATGGAACTGTTCTAAACAGATTTCTAATGCAAGCCGCCATTGGATATCCATTAAGCGTTCATGGAACAGGAGGACAAACAAGAGCATTTATACATATAAAAGATTCGGTAAAATGTGTACAACTTGCTCTTGAGAATCCTCCAAAATCTGGAGAAAGAGTTAAAATCTTTAATCAAATGACTGAAAGTCATCAAGTTGGAGAACTAGCAAAAAAAGTTGCATCTCTAACAGGGGCAGAAATTAACTATTTACCAAATCCAAGGAACGAAGCAGTCGAAAATGATTTAATAGTAGATAATAAATGCTTTATAGAATTAGGTTTAAACCCAACAACTCTTGATAATGGATTATTAGAAGAAGTTGTAGAAGTTGCTAAAAAATACTCTAAGAGATGTGATTTAAAACGCATACCTTGTGTTTCATCCTGGACCAAAAAACAAGCTGAAGCAATAAAGACTAATTAAAATTTCTAAAATACTTACCTGAAGAAAGTGAAAATAGCATTGTTTACTGAAACTTTTTTACCTAAAGTTGACGGCATAGTAACAAGACTGACTAAAACTATTGAATTTTTAATAAAAAATGGTGATGAAGTTATAGTTTTTTGTCCTGAGGGATGTCCAGAAACATATATGGGAGCAACTGTAGTTGGAGTGGCTGCAATGCCATTACCCTTATACCCAGAGTTGAAACTTGGTCTGCCAGGTCCTGCAGTTTCAGATAAGCTAGAATCATTCAAACCTGATTTAATACATGTAGTTAATCCAGCTGTACTTGGTTTAGGTGGTATATGGTTGGCGAAAACAAATAATATTCCTTTAATTGCAAGCTACCACACTCATCTTCCTAAATATCTTGAACACTACGGTATGGGTATGTTGGAGCCACTTTTATGGGAATTACTAAAAGCAGCTCACAATCAAGCCTTATTGAATTTATGCACTTCCACAGCTATGGTTCATGAGTTAAAAGATAAAGGTATTCAAAGGACTGCTCTATGGCAAAGAGGAGTAGATACTTTCAGTTTCCGACCAGATTTAAGAAGTGAGAAAATGAGAGAAAAATTATTTGGTAATTATAAAGATGCTAATTATCTATTGATTTATGTAGGAAGGTTATCAGCCGAAAAGCAAATTGAGAGAATAAAACCAGTTTTAGAAAGTATTCCTAATGCATGTCTAGCACTTGTAGGTGACGGACCATATAGAAACCAGCTTGAAAAAATCTTCGAAAATACCAAGACTAATTTCATAGGATATTTGTCTGGCGATGAACTTGCCAGCGCTTATGCCTCCGGAGACATATTTTTATTTCCTTCAAGTACAGAAACACTTGGATTAGTTCTATTAGAAGCAATGGCGGCGGGATGTCCCGTGATCGGAGCAAATAAAGGCGGCATACCCGATATTATTAGCGATGGTGTTAATGGTTGTTTATATGATCCTGATGAAATAGATAATGGGGAACAAAGCTTAATTGAAGCGACAAAAAGAATTCTAGAAAATGAAAATAAAAGAGAAGTTATGAGAAAAGAAGCAAGAAATGAAGCTGAAAAATGGGATTGGAATCAAGCAACATTGCAATTACAAAATTATTATTCAACAACACTCAAAGGGATAGAATCAAGCTAAATTCATTCAAGCAACATGTGGTGGTGTAGGACTATTGTAAGAACTTATAGGCAAGATTAAAGTAGCAATTCTCTGACTCTTTTCAGGTCTCTGTTTTTTTGAAAATCTTTTACCAAAAGGCACTCTTATAACATTTGTTCCTTCTGAAGAGAATAATTTTGAATTATTCTCTGAAAAATTATTTACAAAATTTGGTAAGTCCAAATTGTTAATTGGTAAGTGTTTAACATTACCAGATTTAGATTCTTTGCTCATAGCTTCAAATACCCCAAAAAAATTTGATGCTTGAATATGATAAATAAAAAATTTAAAAAATTTCTTTAGAAAATATTAAATTTTGATTCAAATTGATATTAACTCAGAAAATATAAAGGTGCTAGTCTGTTAAGCACATTTCTTCTCTTCCATTAGATCATTATCATTTACATTACAAGAACAAATTAAATTCCTATCACCATAGGCATTATTAATTCGAGAAACTGAAGACCAAAACTTGATACTAGATTTGGTTACATAAGGGAAAGAAGCTTTTTCTCTTGAATATGGGTAATTCCAGTTATCAGAAATCAACTCATTAATTGTATGCGGAGCATTGCTGATTACATTATTATTTCTTAGATCAAGATTATTTTCTATTTCATTAATTTCTTCCCCTATTAGGAGCATAGCTTCGCAAAACCTATCTAATTCTTTCAAGTTCTCACTTTCAGTAGGCTCTATCATGACAGTTTCCGGAACAGGCCAACTTATTGTTGGAGCATGAAAGCTATAGTCTATTAATCGTTTCGCTAAATCATTTACACTCAAACCGGTTTTGGATTTTAAATCCCGGAAATCAAGAATACATTCATGCGCAACAAAATTATTTTTTCCTTTGTAGAGGATCTTAAATTTATGCTTTAAGGAATAAGCAATATAATTAGCAGACAGAATTGCATGAGCTGTTGCTTTCCTCAAACCACTTAGACCAACCATTTTGATATACATCCAACTGATTGGAAGAATACTTGCACTTCCAAACTGAGCAGAAGAAACAGAGTATTCTTGATGAGAATCATCATTTGCTTTTAATGAATGAGTAGGGAGGAATGAACTTAAAGTCTCTGATGCAGCAACTGGACCTACTCCGGGACCTCCTCCGCCATGCGGGATACAAAATGTCTTGTGCAAATTCAAATGACAAACATCTACACCATAATGACCAGCTTTACATAATCCAACCTGAGCATTAAGATTAGCTCCATCTAAATAAACGAATCCACCAACAGAATGAATTAAATCACATATTTTTTTGATTCGTAATTCAAAAACTCCATGAGTAGAAGGATAAGTCAACATAAGAGCACCAACTTGTTTATTGTATTTCTGAACCTTTATTAATAAATCTTGAAAATCAATATTACCTTCAGGATCACATTCAATAGTTACTACATTAAAGCCAGCCATAACTGCACTAGCTGGATTTGTTCCATGCGCACTTTTAGGAATTAAACATTTTTTTCTAGAAAAATCACCTTTTGATTCGAAATAAGATTTTATTGCTAATAAACCTGCCAACTCTCCTTGAGAACCAGCGTTGGGTTGAAAAGAAACTGATTTCAAACCTACAATTTCACTTATCCATTTCTCAAGATCAGATATTATTTTTGAATAGCCTTTAGTTTGATTTTCTGGTGAAAAAGGATGAATTGAGGACAAATTTGTCCAAGAAACAGGACTCAATTCTGCAGCAGAATTTAATTTCATAGTACAGCTTCCTAATGGCATCATTCCATCCACTAAAGAAAAATCTTTTTCAGCAAGTCTAAATATGTATCTCATTAACTCAGTTTCACTTTGATAGTTTATAAATATATCTTGCTTCATCCATGCATCATTTCTCAAAGGTATGCTCTCTATAACAAAACACTTATCAAATGAAATCTGCTTTAAATGTTCTTTTTTACCAATAGCATTTGCTATGAAAGCTAAGATTTCATTGATTTCTTCTTCATCACAAAGCTCATCAAGAGAGATGCCAAAACCAGTTGAATCTTCAATTGTTGATCCTAAAGGCAAAATCCTTAGGTTATAACCATTTTTTAAAGCTTCATTATGAATCTTTTCAGATTCTTCAGAATAAACATCAAAACTATCAAACCTACTGCCATCAGGAATTTCAAACCCTAATTGAGATAAGCATGATTCTAGGTTGATTCTTAACTTTACTAATCTTTTCGCAATTTTTGTTAACCCTGATGATCCATGATAAATAGCATAAAAAGAAGAAATTATTGCTAGCAAAGATTGAGCTGTACAAATATTACTAGTAGCCTTCTCTCTTCTTATATGTTGTTCTCTTGTTTGCAAGGCCAATCTAAGAGATTTTTCTCCATTTTTAGATAGTGTTTGTCCAACAATTCTTCCAGGCATGAGTCTTTTATATTTTTCACTGCACGCAAAAAATGCTGCATGCGGGCCTCCAAAACCCATGGGGACTCCAAATCTTTGCATACTCCCGACTGCAACATCTACACCGAATTGAGCAATTGGTTTTATTAAAACTTGTGCAAGGGGATCAATTATTGCTGTCACAATAATTTCTGATCTATGTGCTTGGGATATTAAAAATTCTGGATCAAATAAATCGCCATTTTTGCCAGGCAATTGTATCAAAATTCCAAATACATTATTATAATTCTGCAAATCTTTTTGATTAAAACGCTTTAAGGTAATTCCCAAAGGTTTTGCCCTAGTTAAAAGAACATTAAAACTATGATCAAAGACATTTGCCTCTACTAAGAAAACATTTGCAGATTTATTTTTTCTTGCAGCAAAACTCATTGCCATAGCTTCTGAGGCAGCTGTTCCCTCATCTAAAAGTGATGCATTAGCAACAGAGAACCCGGTTAGTTCACAAATTATGGTTTGAAAATTAAATAAGGCTTCTAATCTTCCTTGTGCAATTTCTGCTTGATAAGGTGTATAAGATGTATACCATCTTGGATTTTCCAAAACATGCCTTTGTATTACTTTAGGCGTGTAATTTTCGTAATAACCAAGTCCAATTAAAGATCTCATCTTAATATTTTTATTAGCAATTTTTTCCAATTCATTCAAAGCTTCAGCTTCAGAGCAACCTTGGGGTAATGATTTAGAAGATTTATCTTTTAATTGAATTTCTTCAGGAATAACTTTATCTATAAATTCATCAATATTACTAAAGCCAAGTTTTCTTAGCATATTTTGCTCATCAGCATCTCGCAAACCAAGATGTCTATCAATAAAAGAATCTAAAACTTTAGATTTCATATCATAATAATTTTCTTTAAAATAGCTCTTTTTGAAAAATTTGCTTTATTTTGGAACAACCTTTGATTTATATTGTTCGGAGGTCATCAAATCATCCATTGAAAATGTTGATAGTGGGTCGAAAATCACTAACCAACCCTCGCCAATAGGATCATTCTGCAATACTTCAGGATTATCAACAACAGTCTCATTGATAGATATAATTTTTCCTGAAAAAGGGAGGTAAACTTCTTCTACAGCTTTCACAGATTCTATTGTTCCAAAAGTCTCACCTTTTTGCAAAATAGCTCCTGAATCAGCTAATTCAACAAAAACAATATCTCCTAATTGATCTATAGCAAATTCACTAACACCAATCTTTAATAAACCTTTTTCCTCAAGAACATATTCATGGGTATCTGCATAATGCAGGTTATCTGGAAACTGATAGGACATGATTAAACTGAAGAAGAAATTAGAGACTCTTTTGTAATAAAATTCTCCTCTAATAATTCATATAATAATTGAATTAATGCAATTTTGATGTGAGCCATGTGAACACCACCTTGAACAAAAATATTATATGGCTCTCTTAAAGGAGCATCAGCAGAAAATTCGCTTGTACTACCTTCGATAAATGTCCCTCCAGACATCAGTAATTGTGAATCATATCCATTCATTTGGGATGGAAAAATGTTTAAAAAAGAATCTACAGGAGAGGAATTTTGAAAAGACTGACATACTTTTTGAACAAGATATGGATCATTTAATCTAACTGACTGTATTATGTCTGATCTATAGGTTCCTGGTTCTGGCAAAACCTTAAAACCCAACTTCTGAAACACTGCAGCAACCATATCTGCACCCTTTAATGATTCTTGAACCATTTGTGGCGCTAAAAATAAACCCTGCAAAATTAATCTTCCTAATCCGAAATTAATTCCTGCAGAAGAACCAATTCCTGGTGAAGTTAGTCTAGAGCATGCCATTTCAACTAAATCTGAATCTCCTGCAACGTAACCACCTGTAGGTACTATTGTGCCTCCTAGATTTTTAATTAATGAACCAGCAATGATATTTGCCCCTTTCGTGATTGGTTCGGTATCTTCAACAAGCTCTCCATAACAGTTATCAACAAAACATATACAGTTAGGATTTAAAGAATGAATAATACTACAGATATTCTCTATATGATGATTCGTAAGAGATTTTCTCCAACTATAACCACAACTTTTTTGTATAAAGACTAATTTGCATGAATTATTTTTAAAAAAATCGACAAGTTTTTCCTCAAAAGAATCAATTATTTCGCAAATATTTATTTGTCTATATTTAATTCCAAAATCTATTAATGAGCCTTTACCTTTGCCCCTTATTCCTATAACTTCTTCTAAGGTGTCATAAGGTTGACCTGTAATAGATAACATTAAATCCCCAGGTCTTAAAACACCGAATAAAACAGAACTTATTGCATGTGTGCCACTAACAAATTGCAATCTAACAGCTGCTTTTTGAGCACGAAATACTCTTGCAAATACCTTATCAATTTTTTCTCTAGATATATCATCATATCCAATACCAGAAGATTGATTAAAGTGACTCGTAGAAACTTTTTCTTCCTTAAAAATCTTCAAAATATTATCTAATCTATAAAAGACCTGATTCGATCTTTCTTGTAAAACATTACTTAGATTCTCCTCAACAGAAAAAACAGTATCTTCAGCCAATCTGAAATTATGATTTTTTTGTTTCATTACTATAAAAGCTTATTTTTTTTTTCAGAAACTAAACTCCTTAGTTCTTTGAGGAATTGATTAGGTCCAACTCCATCACAATAAGAAAGTTTTTTAGAAGTCTCATATAAATCGAGTAGCTCTCCGTCTAGTTCTTCTGCTGTATAGTCTCTGATTCCTGCTATTACCTCAGCAAAACGATCTCGTCGAATAGATTTTGTTACTGAATAAGCATCCATCACTGAAGCCTTACATGATCTCCAAGGCCTATTCTGACAAAAATGATGAGAAAGAGCATCACTTAAATCGCCAGCTTCTTCATCTTCTATATACCAATCAAAAGAAGAAGGAAGAGATTTTAATCCTGAGAAAATTTCAAATAACTCTCCTGCCGTTAGCGGATAACCAGAATCACTTCTTAAAGGCTCCGCAGAATCTTGCAAAGACTTCCATAATTCTGGATAATCACTTTCTAAACGATCCCTGATTGTTTCAATGCCTTGATCAAGAATCGTATTAACCTGAGCCAAAGCAAGAAAAACCTCAGGACCAGGTGACGATAGCTTTCCATTTCTGATATTAGAAATTTGAGAATTATGAACCCTTCCTAAGTCAAGAGTCTCTGACAACAAAGGAAGAACTCTATGCGACCAGCCATTTCTTTCATGCCAAAGATGTATCAAATGAGCCATTGCCCTTCGACCTCTTAACAGTTTATCGCGATATCCAGTGCTCACTAATAATTAATATTATCAATAATATAGTATGATATCATTACATATCGACATTTATGAGAATAGTCCTTCTATAATTATGAATTCAGTTATCTTCCAAGAAACAGCAAAATTAAAAAAACCTGTACCAGCAGAAAGAGTTTTAGAACTGTCTGCAAAATTGATGGAGCCCTCTAGCCATTCAAAAAAATACCCTCCAAGATTACATAAAACATGGGGAACAATTGTTTTTATGATCACAATTCATATACTTTCACTGATAGCTTTACAACCAAAATTTTGGAGTATCCCAGCAGTAATTTCATTATTATTCTTTTACTGGGTTACGGCTTGTTTAGGAGTAACTCTTGGATATCACAGATTACTTTCCCATAGGTCTTTCATTTTACCAAGATGGTTAGAGAGATTTTTTGCCACTTGTGGAGCTATTAGCTGCCAGCATGGACCAATAGATTGGGTTGGTTTACATAGGCATCATCACTCTTTCTCAGATACAGAAGTCGACCATCACAACAGCAAAAAGGGGTTTTGGTGGAGTCACATGGGTTGGATGTTTAAAGATGTTGAGGCTCTACAAGCTGTTCCAAAACTCAGTGCAGATTTAATTAAAGATCCATATTATAGATTTCTCAACAAATATTTCTTATTTTTACAAATTCCTATTGGTCTCTCTCTCTATGTAATTGGAGAAAAACTAGGAGTTGGCGGTTGGTCTTTAGTCCTATGGGGAATACCTTTGAGACTTGTTGTTGTATATCACGTAACTTGGTTAGTAAACTCTGCTACTCATTGTTGGGGAAAAGCTCCTTTTGAAAGTGGTGATTCCTCCAAAAACAATGCTTGGGTTGCTGCACTAACATTTGGAGAAGGTTGGCATAATAACCATCATGCTTTTCCCAATTCAGCAAGACAAGGTTTATTTAGAGGACAAATCGATATAACCTGGGAGCATATTAAGATTCTTGCTAAATTAGGACTTGCAAAAAACGTAAAATTACCCTCTAGGTCTTATTATTAAATACATTAATAAATATTTTCATGGCTAAAAGAGTACAAGTCGCATTAACAGAATCTATCTCTTCTCTAGGTAAAGATGGCGACATTGTTGAGGTTGCGCCTGGTTATGCAAGAAACTTTCTATTACCTTTTGGAAAGGCGGTTAATGTCACACCAGCAGTTCTCAAACAATTAGAAAGAAAAAAAGCCAAAGAAAAAATTGCTGCTGACAATTTAAAACAAGAAGCTCTTGATTTTGCAACCGCTTTAAAAACAATAGGTAGATTTAAAATTAAAAAACAAGTTGGTGAAGATGGAGTTCTTTTTGGAACAGTCACTAACGGAGATGTGGCTGAAGTAATAGAAGAAACCACTAAAAAACAAATTGACAGAAGAGCTATAACAGTGCCCGATATTCATAATTTAGGTTCCTATGTTGTGAAAATAAAACTACATCCAGAAGTAAATGCAGAAGTCAAAATTGAAGTAATAAGTTAATAACTTTGTTGCATAATTTTGAAAAGTAGCCAAAGTATATATCTAAGTATTTAAAAATATGGTTTCTGTTCCTTTTTCTAATAATGGATCAAATAAAAACTTTAAAAGAGATTTTAATAGTGAAAATGCAGGGTTGGTACCACCCCAAAACATTCAAGCTGAAGAAGCAGTTTTAGGAGGCATACTATTAGACCCAGATGCAATAGGAAGAATTGCAGACCTTATCAAGCCTGAAGCTTTTTATATAAATGCGCATCAGGAGATTTATAGAACTGCATTAATGTTGCATACTCAGGGAAAACCAACAGATCTAACTTCAATGAGTGCATGGCTTGCAGATAATGGATCACTAGAAAAAATTGGAGGCAACAATAAATTAGTTGAATTAGTAGAGAATGTTTCATCAACAGCTTCCATAGAACAAGTTGCAAATCTAATTAGTGATAAATTCATGAGAAGACAACTGATACGTTCTGGCAACGAAGTTGTGCAACTAGGCTTTGATCAAACTCAAGATACTAATGAAGTATTAGATAAAGCCGAACAAAAAATTTTTGAGATCAGTCAAGAAAAACCATCAAAGGGACTTACTCAAGCAGCAGAAATCTTAACTAGTACTTTCAATGAAATAGAGTCAAGATCATTAGGAAAATCTGTACCAGGGATTCCAGTGAACTTTTACGATCTTGATGCGATGACTAATGGTTTCCAAAGAAGTGATTTGATAATTGTTGCTGGAAGACCATCTATGGGGAAAACCTCAATAGTTCTCAATCTTGCAAAAAATGTAGCTCAATCTCAAGATTTACCTGTATGTGTATTTAGTCTGGAAATGAGTAAGGAACAGCTAACATATAGATTATTGTCAATGGAAGTAGGCATTGAAAGTGGCAGATTGAGAACAGGAAGACTTCAGCAAGAGGAATGGCCTTTACTTGGAGAAGGGATTAATTCATTAGGTCAGCTACCAATATTTATAGATGACAAACCTAATTTAGGTGTACTAGAAATGAGATCTCTATGCAGAAGATTAATTGCCGAACAAAAAAAAGAACTTGGGCTAATAGTAATTGATTATCTGCAATTGATGGAAGGAACAACTCCTGATAATAGAGTTCAAGAGCTATCACGTATTACAAGAGGTCTGAAAAGTATGGCTAGAGAATTAAAAGTACCAGTAGTTGCTTTGTCTCAACTAAGTAGGGGAGTAGAGTCAAGAACAAATAAAAGACCAATGTTAAGCGACCTGAGAGAATCAGGTTCTATAGAGCAAGATGCAGATTTAGTTTTAATGATATATAGAGACGAGTATTACAATCCAGATACTGAAGATAGAGGCATAACTGAAATTATTGTCACTAAACATAGAAATGGACCTATAGGAACTGTTAAATTATTATTTGAACCCCAATTCACAAGATTTAGAAATCTAGCAAATTAAATTAATCAAAAATGCAAGATCATAAATCACCAAATGAATCTTATGACATTATTGTAATTGGAGGAGGTCATGCTGGATGCGAAGCTGCAATAACTACATCGAAATTAGGATTTTCAACGGCTTTATTTACAATTAATTTAGATAGAATTGCCTGGCAACCTTGTAACCCTGCGGTTGGAGGGCCAGCTAAAAGTCAATTAGTGCATGAAGTTGATGCTTTAGGTGGAATAATTGGAAAATTAGCAGATGAAACAGCAATACAAAAAAGGATCTTGAATGCCAGTAGAGGTCCAGCTGTGTGGGCATTAAGAGCTCAAACCGATAAAAGAGAATATTCCAAAAGAATGATTGAAATTCTGCAAAATACCGATAATCTTTCTTTGAAAGAAGCAATGATAACTGAGCTAGATATTGAGATAACTGAATCCATTTCTCTCAACTCAAGAAAAACGATTAAAAAACAAATAAAAGGGGTTAAAACATTTTTTGGTAGCTACTATTCTGCGAAGTCAATTATTATTACAGCTGGGACTTTCTTAGAAGGTAAAATATGGATAGGAAATAAATCTATGTCGGCAGGCAGATCTGGTGAACAAGCCGCGCAGGGACTCACTCAAAGCTTACATAAAATTGGAATAAAAACAGAACGTTTAAAAACTGGGACTCCTGCGAGAGTAGACAAAAAAAGTATTATCTTTGATGAATTAGATATTCAACCAAGTACAGCAGCTGATAGATATTTTTCATTTGATCCAAATATTAAAAATGATATGCCTCAAGTTAGTTGTCACATAACAAGAACAACTCCTCAAACACATAAATTAATACGTGACAATTTGCATTTAACACCGATATACGGTGGATTTATAGATAGTAAAGGGCCAAGATATTGTCCTTCTATTGAAGACAAAATAGTAAAATTTGCGGATAAAGAGTCACATCAAATTTTCTTAGAACCAGAGGGAATGAATACACCTGAAATATACGTACAAGGATTCTCGACAGGTTTACCAGAAAATATTCAATTAGATCTTCTAAGAACCCTACCTGGATTAACTAAGTGCAAAATGTTAAGACCCGCATATGCCGTCGAATATGAATATATCCCAGCTACACAACTCGATTCATCCCTAGAAACAAAAGAAATTGAGAATTTATTTAGTGCTGGCCAAATTAATGGAACAACTGGCTATGAAGAAGCTGCTGCCCAAGGATTAGTTGCTGGTATCAATGCCACAAGAAAGTTGCAAGCGAAAGACCCAATAATCTTCAGTAGAGAAAGCAGCTACATTGGTACAATGATTAATGACTTAATTACAAAAGACCTGAAAGAACCATACAGGGTTCTTACCAGTAGGAGTGAATATAGGTTGACCTTAAGAGGAGATAATGCAGATAGAAGGTTAACCCCATTAGGCCATGAAATAGGACTAATCGATGAGCAAAGGTGGTTTGCTTACAAAGAAAAAATGCAATTACTTGAAAAGGAAAAGTTAAGATTAGAAAATACACGTGTAAAAAATACTGATGCAGTTGCAAAAAAAATAGAATCTGAAAGTGGATCAAAAATAAAAGGATCTACTTCATTAAAAGACCTTTTAAAAAGGCCAAATCTTCATTATTCAGATCTAATTAAATTTGATTTAATAGAAGAAAATTTACCTGTAGCAATATTTGAAGGTGTTGAAATAGATATCAAATACGAGGGTTATCTAAAGAGACAAAAAAACAATATAGATCAGATAAATCGACAGAGTCTCAAATCTCTATCTAAAGACATAAATTATGAGAATATAGATACTTTGTCTTTAGAAGCCAGAGAAAATTTAAATAAAATAAAACCAACGAATTTTGGTGATGCTTCTAAAATTCCTGGAGTTAGTAAAGCCGATTTAACTGCATTACTAGTTTGGCTGAAAATAAAGGAAATAAAAAAAGAAAAGTCAAATAGTTTTACTGAAAAAAAGTTATCATCTTAAAAGTAACTGATTAGAGCACTGAATAATAAACTCTTTAACTCTCCAAAAATTTTATGGGAAGAGAAAGCTTCCACTTTCTTAATAAAAAATTCCTTACCAAAAATATCTGGATCATGGAAATTAATGTTACTTGGAGATGGAAGTCCAACAAGACATCTACAACTTTTAACTAATCAAGAAACAAAAATTCAATTAATCTCTATGCAACTAGATCCTTTATCCAACCAAGAGGGTCCTAGAGAACTAAATCAATTAAAAGGCCCTTTAATAAGAAGACAAGTCTGGATTAATAACCAAAACAAAAATCTAGCATGGGCTGAAAGTTGGTGGAATGCAGAGCAAGTTAGTGAAAACTTAAAAGCAAAAGAGGAACCAATTTGGAAGAATTTAACTCAAGATAGATCAGAATTGTTTAGAGAAGTTGATAGTATTTCTCTTGTTAATTCAAAATGGCTGGAGGATAAATTTGTTTTTAAAGGTCCATTCTGGTCAAGAAATTATAGATTTTTTCGTGACAAAAAACCCTTAACTATTATTAGAGAAGTATTCAACCCATATTTAGAAACTTTGCTTGGCCCTTCAGGAATTAACGAATTTACAAAGTTATACTCTTCTTCTTCTTGATCTAGGCAGATTTCTAGCTTTTGATGCGCCGCCGCGATAAAGATCTTGATCTCTAACAGATTTATTCTCTTTGTCTGAAGATCTTTGCCATCTATCTACCTTAAAATCAAACTCATCTGGCCAATCTTTAAGGTTACTTTCTTGAGCATAAGGTAATCTTTTTTGCTCAGTTGTTTGACCCCTTTGAGGTTGTCTCAAAGATAATGCCTCTAAAGGTCTTTTTGAATATGGTTGAGAGGTTTGAATAGCACCTGATTCTCTTTTAAAAGTTTTAATCTCCCTTTCCTCTTCATAAAAATTATCATCATACCAATCATCATTTTCTTCATCAAAAAATAAATCCACCTTTTCAGATACCCATCGACCAACTTTATTAAAATTTCTACTTGTTTTGTCTTGAATATCTGCGTTTCTTCTTTTACCAGGTCTTGTACCAGATACTCCATCAATAAACTGTCTCCCAGTCTCAAAAATTTTATCTACTTTTCTATCAACTATATTTCT
>QCJI01000007.1 GCA_003216135.1 Prochlorococcus sp. AG-409-A22
TGAAAATGAACAGGGAAAACAGAGATTAAATGTCCTTGAACTACAAAGATTAATTAGAAGTTTACCAAAAGTGGTTATCGCCTTAGTTCCTGGTTTTGCAATAGGAGGAGGTCAGGTTCTTCATTTAATTTGTGATCTAAGTATCGCTTCTGAAAATGCAATATTTGGTCAAACAGGTCCAAGAGTTGGTAGCTTTGATGCGGGATTTGGATCTGGTTATTTGGCTAGACTTGTTGGTCAAAGAAAAGCAAAGGAAATTTGGTTTTTATGTAGAAAATATAATTCGAAGGAAGCTCTAGAGATGGGCTTGATAAATGCAATTACAAAGATTGAAGAATTAGAAGCTGAGGGTGTAATCTGGGCAAGAGAGATTTTACGAAATAGCCCAACTGCTATTCGTATTCTTAAAGCTTCATTCAATGCCGAGAATGATGGAATTGCTGGTATTCAAGAATTATCTGGATACACAACTCAATTATTTTATTCGACTAAAGAAGCCCAAGAAGGGAGAGATGCCTTTCTTGAAAAACGTCCACCTGATTTTTCTGAATATAAGTGGACTCCCTAGTGGATTTTTTCAAAAGAACTTTTTAATAACTATCAATGAGAATTCTTCTTGCCGCTGCTGAATGTGCTCCAATGATCAAAGTTGGAGGTATGGGAGATGTGGTTGGTTCGTTACCTCCATCTTTGATAAAACTTGGTCACGATGTAAGGGTAATAATGCCAGGCTATGGGAAATTGTGGAGCCTTTTAAAGGTATCGAATGAACCAGTATTTAAAGCAAATACTATGGGTAATGATTTTGCTGTATATGAAGCAAAACATCCAATACATAATTATTTGATTTACTTAGTAGGTCATCCAGCATTTGATTCTGACCAAATATACGGAGGAGAGAACGAAGATTGGCGCTTTACCTTTTTCGCTAGTGCAACCGCAGAATTTGCCTGGAATTGTTGGAAACCTCAAGTTCTCCATTGCCACGATTGGCACACCGGAATGATTCCAGTATGGATGCATCAGGATCCTGAAATTAGTACTGTTTTCACTATTCATAATTTAAAATATCAAGGCCCTTGGAGATGGAAGCTAGATAAAATGACTTGGTGTCCTTGGTATATGCATGGAGACCATACGATGGCTGCTGCAATGTTGTATGCAGATAGAGTAAATGCAGTTTCTCCAACTTATGCAGATGAAATAAAAACCCATGAGTATGGGGAAAGTCTTGAAGGATTACTTAATTATATATCGGGTAAATTGAGGGGGATTCTTAATGGGATTGACTTAGATGAATGGAACCCAGCAAAAGATTCTGTTTTGCCTGCAAAATTTAGTATTAAAAGTTTAGAAAACAGGTTGAAAAATAAGAAAATTCTTCAGAAAGAAATGGGCCTTGAAGTTAATAGTAAAAAATATCTTTTAGGTATGGTTAGTAGGTTAGTGGATCAGAAAGGTGTTGACTTACTTTTACAAGTTTCTCAAAGATTACTTGCATATACAGATTCTCAAATAGCTGTTTTAGGAACAGGAGATAGATATTTAGAGTCTGGATTATGGCAATTAGCTTTAGATTACCCTGGAAGATTCTCAGTATTTCTTACCTATGATGATTCTTTATCAAGGCTTATCTATGGCGGTTCTGATGCATTCTTAATGCCAAGTAGATTCGAACCTTGCGGTATTAGTCAATTGCTAGCAATGAGGTATGGTTCCATTCCAATAGTAAGGAGAGTTGGAGGTTTGGTTGATACTGTTTTGCCTCATGATCCGGAAAATAATAGTGGAACAGGTTTCTGCTTTGATCGTTTTGAACCTATTGATTTTTATACTGCTTTAGTTAGATCTTGGGAGGCCTTTAGACATAAAGATAGTTGGAAATTATTGCAAAGAAGAGCTATGAGCGAAGAATTTAGTTGGCAGAGATCAGCTCTCGAATACGAAATCATGTATAAAGATGTTTGTGGAATAAAAGAACCATCGCCAGATTTAGCTGAAGTTGAGAAGTTCTCTTACGGACAGTCGGCTGATCCATCTTTAAAGAAAGTATGACTTAGTTTTTAATGGACATTTCTTTATCAGAAGTAAATGATGTTTTGGGTGATATTAGAAATCTGGGCGAGGCTGAAAAAGATTTTTTAAAGTTTAAAAATGTAAGTATTGATAGTAGAACTTTATTAAAAACTGATCTTTTTATAGCTATCAAAGGAAAAAATTTTGATGGGCATAGTTTTATTCCAGAGGTTTTAAAGAAAGGAGTTAAGTCAGTAGTAATTAAAGAAGGTATGCAGAAATTACTGCCTAGTGATTTCCCTTGTTGGATTGTAAATGACACTTTAGAGGCATTTCAGAAATTAACATTGCTTAAAAGAAAAAAATTAAATATACCTTTGGTCGCAATAACTGGTTCAGTGGGTAAGACAACCACAAAAGAAATGATAGGTGAAGTTTTAAAGAAACTTGGAAGGATTAAACTTTCCCATGCAAATTTCAATAATGAGATTGGCGTTGGTCTTACTATTCTTGCGACAGATATAGAAGATAAAGTTTTGGTCCTTGAAATGGGTATGAGAGGTCCTGGTCAGATCGAAAATTTATCTAAATATAGTAAACCTGATATTGCTGTTATTACTAACATTGGGACAGCTCATATTGGATTGCTAGGCTCGAAAAAGAATATTACTTATGCAAAGTGTGAAATTACTAAGTTTTTAAATCCAAATGGAGTTTTAATAATCCCAGCCAATGATCCTTTTCTCGAGGAAACATTAAAAGAATATTGGAAAGGTAGAGTAATAAAAGTAGAATTAATAAATATAGCAAAGCAACAGAAGAGTTTTAAGGAAGATAATAATTTGCGAGGATTTTATAATCCGTCGCAAAAAACAATTTTAATAGAAGAAAATATATTTGAAATTTCATTTGAGGGATTTCATAATGCTTCGAATTTCTTGTTTGCTTATGCAGTTGCAAAAGAGTTAGGGATTGATTTTGAAAAGTTTAATAAGTTTGATTTTGTTAGTTTAGAAGGAAGGAATAAAATTATTAAATCATTGAAAACGACAATATATGATGAATCATATAATGCCTCCCCAGAATCGGTAAAAGCATGTATTGAAAACCTACTAGAAAAACCAAGTAATCATTTTTTAATATTTGGAAGTATGCAAGAATTGGGAAAAGAATCTGTTCAATATCATAAAGAAATATTTAACTTAATAAACAATTCAGTAATAGAAAAATGTCTATTTATCTGCGATAAAAAAAATGACATGTTTTATTCTTATTATTTAAAAGGTAAAGAAAAGTTTCTAGTTTTAAATGATATTCAAGATGTCCCTAAAGAGATAAACAAATTAACAAAAAAAGGTGATTCTATCCTTATAAAAGGTAGCAGATGTTGGCAACTTGAGAAAATAATTAAATTAATTCATTAAATCAACTTTTCTTCCTTTCCCAATTTTCTATATTTATTTGCTTAGTTCTTGAGATTGCTAATGAATTATCTTTGGAGTCTTTTGTGATTACTGAACCAGCGCCTGTTGTTACTGATTCTCCGATATTAATAGGCGCCACAAAAACTGTATTTGCTCCAATAAGGGAATTTTTACCAATTTTTGTTTGATGCTTTTTCTTACCATCAAAATTGGCAGTAATAGTTCCTGCTCCAATATTGGTAAAACTTCCAATAATAGAATCTCCAATATAACTTAGATGGTTTACTTTAGATTTTTCTTCTAGTTGACTATTTTTTATTTCAACAAAATTACCGATTTTGCTATATGAAGATATTTTGGAGTTAGGTCTTATATGACTATAGGGGCCAACTTTTATATTATCCATTATATGAGAATCATAAACAGTAGAGTTTGAGATTTCACAATGTACTCCCACATTAGAATTTTCAATAAAAGTATTTGGACCAATAACACAATTATTAAATATTTTGGTGGTTCCTCTAATATGTGTATTAGCCTCTATTATTACATCTTTCCCGATCTCGGCTTCTTCACTAATTGAACAACTTGCTTTATTTATAAAAGTTACACCATTAAGCATATGCATTTCTTTTATTGAATTCTGAATAATTTCTTCGCATTTTGATAGTTGAATTCTGTTATTAATTCCTTGAAGCTCTCCATTATCTTCTATCTCCAGACTTAAGGAATTCTTTAACAAAGATACTGTATCTGTTAAGTAAATTTCTTTCTGATTATTATTGCTTTGCAAGGTAAGTATTATTTTTGATAAATTTTCCCAGTTAAAACAGTAAACACCTGCATTTATTAATAGATTTAGTCGTTCTTGATCATTGCAATCTTTCTCTTCAACAATTCTCTCTATAAAACCCCCATCTAAAAAAACTCTGCCATAACCATGAGGATTTTTTTTCTTTGTTGTTATTAAAGATACATCAGCATCTTTTGAATCATGTAAATTTAAAAGCTTCTTTAGAGTCTTAGGCTTGATGAGTGGAACATCTCCATTCAGTACCAAAAGTTTCCCTTTATTTTTTTTAACTTCTCTACAAAGTACCTGGATAGCATGACCAGTTCCTGATTGAGGGTCTTGAATAACAAAATTGATTTTTTTATTGTTTGGTATTGAGTCTTGTACTTCTTTTGATTTGTGTCCGATAATTACAAATATTTGATCAGGATTTAATTCAACACATGAATCAATTACTCTCTGCAAAAGACTTTTGCCAGAAACTTTATGTAACACCTTAGGCAATGAGCTTTCCATCCTAGTGCCCTTACCTGCAGCCAATATTGCAACACTTAACATAATTTTTGAAATATATATCTAAATTTAACTCTTGAAGGTCGAATTCGTCATTTCCACTTTTCTCGCCATTTTTTTGTAGAACTCATATTTGATAAAAATTGTTCTTTCAATCTTTCTTTAATGATATCTTCTGCTTTTGAATTTAAATCAGGGTCTCTATAAGGAATACTTGCTTTGGTTAGCAGATGTTCTTCTTCCATAAGAGATAACTTATCAAAGTATAAGTTATTTTGAAATTTGTTTTTAGAGAAGTTTGCTATTGCAACAGTACCTTGACTCCACTTATTTTGTGAATTGAAATTTGACTTAATACTAAAAAGTTCTAAGCCAAGATTTCTTAATGTCATTCTAACTGCAGCTGAGGAGGAGTAAGTTATTAAATAGCCTTTAGGATTAAGTGTTTTTGTAACCTTAGATAAGAATTCAACAGTCCAAACTTGAGGACACTTTTGTGGTGAGAAACCGTCTAAATAAATTAAATCGAATTTGATTTCAGGAGGAATATTATTGATTTGCTCTCTTGCTTCTCCCCAAAGAATTTTACATTTGAAAAATTGATCTTCAAATTGATTCTTTTGATATAAAAAATCGAAAATCTTGGAAACTTTTGGATGCCATAATTCTAGAAAAGAATTGTTATTTAAGGAATATTCAAGAGGCTTTTTATCAATTTCTAGAGCATACCAATTTAATAAAGAATTTTGTTTAATTAAATCACTAAATAATGAAGCAGAATTATATCCAAGCCCAAAACAAATATCTAATACGTTAATAGATTTATTCTTGAATCTATTCAAACCTGAAGGGTTCGTAAATTTAATTTTTGTTTCCTCAAGAGCCCCTTTAAGACTATGGAAGTTCTCTTGAAAAAGTATACTTCTCAATGAATAACTGCCATCTTGTGTTAAAACTTGAATTAATTCTGACAAGAAATTTGTTTTTAATTTAATTCGTTAGCTTAGCAAGGTCATCCCAAAAAGTTGGGTAAGAGACTTTAGAGGCATCTGCTCTAGAGATTTTTGAGGAACCTTTTGCAAGAAGTGAAGCTATTGCAAGACTCATTGCTACACGATGATCAGTCTCACTATCTACGTCAGCAGCATTAAATTTGGATTCTCCAGTAATAATTAATCCATCCTCCTTTTCTAAAATTTTTGCCCCAAACTTTCGTAATTGTCTTGCCATTACTTTTAATCTGTCAGTTTCTTTAACTCTTAATTCCTTTGCATCTTTAATCTCTGAGACTCCCTTACAAAAACAGGCCGCTACTGTAAGAATAGGGATTTCATCTATAAGCGTTGGGAGAATATCTCCTTCTATGGTAAATGCTCTTAAATTATTTGCAGTTTTTACATTAATAGATCCAATTGGCTCTCCAGCAATGATTGATTTTTCTACTATCTCATAGTTGCATCCCATTGCATCCATAACATTTAATATTCCTGTTCTAGTTGGATTTAAACCGATATTTTTAATTAAAACCTCTGAATTCGGAACTATTGATGCAGCAATCATCCAGAAAGCTGCAGAGCTGATATCCCCAGGAATTAATATTTTTTGTCCAATTAATGGTTTCCCTGGCGTAATAACTATATTTCTTCCTAATTCGCCTCTTATTTCAATATCAGCTCCAAATGCTTTTAACATTCTTTCAGTATGATCTCTTGAAGATGCTGGCTCGATAACAGAAGTAGAACCAGATGCTTTAAGACCAGCTAATAATAGTGCAGATTTTACTTGGGCACTAGCTACTGGGGTCCCAATTACACAACCTTTAAGTTTATTTCCTTCAATTGAAATTGGAGCTTTGCTACCGTTTTCTCTCCCAGAGATTCTGCCACCCATCAAAGATAATGGTTTACTAACTCTCCCCATTGGTCTGTCATTGAGAGAATCATCTCCAATTAAGATGAAATTCTTACCTTCTTGCCCTGCCAATAACCCCATTAATAATCTCATTGTAGTCCCCGAATTTCCGCAATTGAGAATTTCTTTGGGTTCTTTAAAACTATCGAGACCTGAGCCTGATATCTTAAAAGGTTGGTCTTCTTTTATATGTGGAATATTTATACCTAATTTTCTAAGACAATCAGCAGTTGAAAGTGGATCTTCAGAATGTAAAAAACCCTCAATAAGAGTTTCACCTTCTGCAATACTCGCAATTATCAAGGCTCTGTGTGAGATAGACTTGTCCCCAGGTACTTTTATTTTTCCTTTTAAATTCCCCCCACCTGTTACTGTGCGGATATTATTCATATTCAAATTAAAAATGATTAAGTTTTTATAAATAATTAATAAATATATTTTATCAATAAGTTTGGTTTTAAAAAAAAATATTCAAAGTAAGTAACTGTTTTATATAATACTTTTTAGAGCAAAATTTGATTATTAATCTTACTTATTACCACGTTGCAAATGATGTTCCAGAAATAAATCCTGATGTTGCTGTAGTAATTGATGTTTTAAGGGCTACTACAACAATTTCTTGGGCTTTAAAAAATGGAGCTGATTCAATACAAGTTTTTGCAGATTTAGACTTGTTAAAATCATCTGCTATGAAATGGCCAGCTGATAAGAGACTACTGCTTGGGGAAAGAGGTGGAAAAAAAATAGATAGCTTTGACTTAGGGAATTCTCCTTTATCAGTAACAAAAGAAACTGTTCTTGGTAAAAGGCTTTTTATGAGTACTACAAATGGGACTAGAGCATTGAAAAAAGTTCAAAATGCAAAATATTTATTTGCCATGGGACTTCCAAATAGAAAGGCAGTTGCTGAAAAAATAATTTCATTAAATTTCGAAAATCTTTTAATACTTGGCAGTGGCTGGGAGGGATCATATTCTCTGGAGGATTCTCTAGCCGCAGGTGCATTAGCTTCATACTTGAAAACAAACTTTAATTCTGAAGTAAATATTGCAAACGATGAATTACAGGCAGCCTTAGCACTTTGGTCCTTTTGGGAAAATGATATTTTAAAATGCTTAAAGACAGCAACACATGGCAAAAGATTGACAAGTCTTGGTGATTATGAGGATGATTTAAAATGTTGCTCTGAACTTGATTGTTTAGATATTGTTCCTACTCAAGTTGAAAGAGGTGTGATTCGTGCCTAATAATTTACGAATTTGTTTTCTCGGAGTAAAATCTTGACTGATTTTTTAGTAGCTGCACTGCAAATTACAAGTACTTCTAATCTAGAAGCAAATTTTGCTGAAGCTGAAGAACAAATTGAATTAGCTTCAAGAAGAGGCGCAGAGTTAATTGGGTTACCTGAGAACTTTGCTTTTTTAGGAGAAGATAATGAAAAGCTTAAATTAGCTTCTGAATTGTCAATAAAGTGTACTAATTTTCTCAAAACTATGTCTCAGCGATATCAAGTGTTCCTTTTGGGAGGAGGATATCCAGTCCCGGCAGGTGATGATAGACATACCTTAAATCGATCAGCACTTTTTGGTAAGGATGGACAGGTTTTGGCAAAATATGACAAAATTCACCTCTTTGATGTTGATTTGCCAGATGGAAACTTATATAAGGAATCATCGACGATCTTATCCGGAACTGAATATCCTCCAGTTGTTGATGTGCCAGGATTATGCAAAATAGGGTTATCTATTTGTTACGATGTAAGATTTCCTGAACTTTATAGATACTTGTCCTCAAATGGTGCTGAACTAATTATGATTCCAGCTGCCTTCACCGCTTTTACAGGAAAGGATCACTGGCAAATCTTACTACAAGCAAGGGCAATTGAAAATACAGCATATGTAGTAGCTCCTGCTCAAACAGGTATTCATTATGGCAGAAGACAAAGTCATGGACATGCGATGGTTATAGATCCATGGGGTACTGTTTTATCTGATGCAGGTAAAACACAGGGTGCTGCAATAGCTCCAGCTGATAAAGAAAGAGTGAAAAAGATTAGAGAACAGATGCCAAGCTTAAAGCATAGAAAAAATAAATTGTTTGCAAATTAATGTCGAAGTTTTTTAAGAATAAACTTTTCCGTTACTTATCTGTTCTTTTATTTTTTAATACTGCTATTTCTCCTGTTAATTCATCTAGTGCTTTGGCGGCATGGGCTTTAAATTCTAATGGATTTTTAGAATTAAGAACCAAATCAAATACTAATTTAGAAGCATACTTTCAGAAAGCCAGCAATACCTATGGCGATAGATTCTGGATAGATTTCCCTGGTGAACTAAAAACTCCTAGAACAATTAAAGGTAACGGCCCAATAAAAGAAATTAGATTAGGTAAACCCATTTCAGGAAAAACAAGATTAGTTATTGAATTTACTGATGACAATAATATTAAACCTTTGACATGGCGCCTTATCGGCTTAGATCAAAATAGATGGAAAATTAAATTATTTTCTCCTCCAAATTCATTTAAGACTATTGGTGAAGGTATCGTTAATAAAAAAAACATTGAAATTAAAACAAATCAAAAACCACATTATGCAAACAAAATAAATTCTGATTATTTACGATTACCTGATATTAAGAAAAAAAATTCTTTAGTTATTATCGATCCAGGGCATGGTGGACCTGATCCAGGAGCAATAGGTATTAGGGGCATAAGAGAAACAGATGTGGTCCTAGATGTTTCTAAAATAGTAAAACAGTTATTATCTGAGAAAGGTGTAAGAGTAAGATTAACTAGAAAAAGTGAAATAGATTTAGATTTGCCGCCAAGAGTTTCATTTGCTAATAGAACGGGTGCTGATATTTTTGTAAGTATTCATGCAAATGCTTCACAAGGTAAAAAAAGAAATATTAATGGTCTAGAAACTTTTTACTATAAAGGATGGAGAGGTAGACTCCTTGCTAAAAGAATTCAAAAACATATTTTAAGAGTTTCCCCAGGTAGCCCTGATAGAGGCGTTAAACAAGGAAGATTTTACGTGATTAAAAATACTAGAATGCCTGCAGTATTAGTAGAGATTGGTTTTCTAACAGGGAGATTAGATGCAAGAAGACTAGAGCAATCTATTCATCGCAAAAGAATAGCTTTTGCAATTGCAAAAGGAATACTTGAATATCTTTCTAAAGTAGGGTGAAACTAAAAGTAGGTATTTTTGATAGTGGTATAGGTGGCTTTACGATCCTTAATTCTTTACTAAAAACTCGTAAGGATGTCGAAGTTTTTTATTTGGCGGATACAAAAAGAACACCTTACGGAAATAAAAACTTTAATGAGATAAGATCAATAGCAAAAGAGATATGTAATTGGTTTGAAGATAAGAATTTGGATGCCCTATTGATAGCTTGTAATACTACCAATGCATGTGCGCTTGATATTTTAGAAACAAACTTAAAAATCCCTTGTTTTGATCTTATCAACTCTGTTTCAGATATCGTTAGTAAAGAAATTATTGGTGTATTAGCAACACCTACAACAGTAAGATCCTCTTACTATGAAAAGGCGATAAATCTTAAAAAAGAAAATTTTGTTATTTTTCAACAAGAATGTCCTGAATTTGTATCAGAAATTGAAAAAAGCAAACTAAATATAAAGAGGATAAATTTACTTTCAGATTATTATTTAAGACCACTTTTGAAAAATAATATTCAAGAATTAATACTTGGATGCAGCCATTATCCTTTGATTTATGACATCTTAAGAAATAAGGTAGACCCAAATATAAATATAATTGACCCATCGAATGCGTTAATAAAAAAATTTAATGAATTTTTCTTAATTCCAAGAAATTCTTGCTATGATTGTAACTATTACAATAATGTGAAATTTTTTGTTACTGCAAAAAATGAAGAATTTTCCCAAAAATTAAAATATTGGTTGGAAATTAATAAAGAAATTAGGTTAGTTAACCTCCCAAGCAATGATTGATTCTTTAATATATGTAAGAGGCTAAACATGAATACAGTAACAGAACTACTACAACCAATTGAAAATGATCTTGATGATCTTATCCTTGAATTGAAAAACTTAATTGGAGCTGGGCATCCAATTCTTCAAGCTGCAGCAGAACACCTTTTTAGTGCTGGTGGAAAGAGGTTAAGACCGGGCATAGTTTTATTAATTTCAAGGGCCATTTCTCCTGAAATTAATTTGAAAACTAAGCACAAAAGGCTTGCAGAAATAACTGAAATGATTCATACAGCCTCCTTAGTTCATGATGATGTTGTTGATGAGGCCTCTACAAGGAGAGGTGTTGATACTGTTCATAGTAGATTTAATACTAGAGTTGCTGTACTTGCAGGTGATTTTTTATTCGCTCAAGCTAGTTGGCATTTGGCAAATCTTGATAATGTAAATGTAGTTAAATTGCTAAGTAGAGTAATAATGGATTTGGCAGAAGGTGAAATAAAACAAAACTTGAATAGATTTGATTCTGGTCAAACTTTTTCTAAATATCTCAATAAAAGCTACTGCAAAACTGCTTCTTTAATCGCGAACAGTTGTAAGGCTGCCGGAGTTTTAAGTAATTTAGATGATCAAAAATTAACTTCCTTGTATGAATTTGGTAAAAATATTGGATTAGCTTTCCAAGTCGTTGATGACATTCTTGATTTTACTGGAAACGATAAACAATTAGGAAAGCCTGCTGTCAGTGATCTTGCTAGTGGGTATCTTACTGCTCCAGTTTTATATGCTTTAGAAGAAAATAAGAATTTGTCTTTTCTAATCAATAGAGAACTTGTTGAAAAGGATGATTTAAATAATGCTCTCAATATTATTATGAATTCTAAAGCTATTGATAGCTCGAGAAAACTAGCTGAAAAGTTTGCAATGCTTTCTAAAGAAGCATTATTTTGGCTTCCTGATTCAGAATATAAAAGAGCTTTAATGTCATTGCCGGAATTTGTTCTTAGTCGCCTTTATTAGATTTTTAATTCAAAGCAAAAATTTCTATTAAATTTAATGAAAAATATTATTCTATAGTCTAAATTTATTAAGAATAGCTTTGCTTAATGTCACTAGATAAAAAGAATTCAATCAACAACATTCTTGAAGAAAAGAGAATTTTCCCTCCTTCAAAAGAATTTTCAGATAAAGCAAATATTAAATCTCTCAATGAATTGCTTAGTTTAAAAAAACAAGCTTTAGATAATCCTATAGAATTTTGGGAATCTTATGCAAGGTCAGAGATAGATTGGTTTGAACCCTTCCAGACTGTTTTAGATAGCCAAAATGCTCCCTTTTTTAAGTGGTTTAAAGAGGGTAAACTAAACATTACGTATAACTGTTTAGATAGACATATCAAAAATGGCCATGGAGGAAAAACAGCTTTGCTATGGGAAGGTGAGCCTGGAGATAGCAGAAAATATACTTATAAAGAGCTTCTCAAAGAGGTATGCAAAGCTGCTAATGCATTAAAAGCAATAGGAGTTAAAAAAGGGGATTTGGTTTGTATTTATATGCCAATGATTCCTGAAGCAATGTTTGCTATGCTTGCTTGCGCGAGAATTGGAGCTCCGCATTCAGTTGTTTTTGGAGGCTTTTCTTCAGAAGCTTTAAAGGATAGATTAATTGATGGAAATGCGAAATTCGTTATTACAGCAGATGGTGGCTTTCGAAAAGATAAGGTAATTGATCTTAAAAATGCTGTTGATGCGGCAATTGACAGTGGAGCAAACAAAATTGTTGAAAAAGTAATTGTCGTTCAAAGAACTAAAAAAAATATTTCGATGGTAAACAATAGGGATTTCTGGTGGCACGAATTATTAAAGGATCAAAAAGAATGGTGTGAACCTGAATTAATTAATAGCGAAGATAGACTATTTGTTCTTTATACTTCTGGATCTACTGGAAAACCAAAAGGTGTTGTCCACACTACTGGTGGTTATAACCTATGGTCGCATTTAACATTTAAATGGATTTTTGATATAAAAAATGAAGACATATATTGGTGTACTGCTGATGTTGGGTGGATCACAGGCCATAGTTATATAGTTTATGGACCGTTATCTAATGGCGCTACCACCCTCATGTATGAGGGTGTTCCAAGGCCCTCTAATTTAGGTGCTTTTTGGGAAATTATTCAAAAATATAAGGTTACGATTTTTTACACTGCGCCAACGGCAATAAGAGCATTCATGAGGTCTGGACGTCAAATTCCTGATAAATATGATTTAGAGAGTCTTCGACTTTTGGGTACAGTTGGAGAACCAATTAATCCCGAAGCATGGATCTGGTATAGAGATGTAATAGGGAAGAATAAATGTCCTATAGTGGATACTTGGTGGCAAACTGAAACTGGCGGTATAATGATTAGCCCTTTGCCGGGAGCTGTTTCTACAAAGCCAGGTTCAGCTACTTACTCCTTACCAGGAATCGAAGTTGAGGTCGTAGATAAACATGGAGAAAAGGTAATGAAGAACCAGGGAGGATATTTGATTGTTAAAAAACCTTGGCCTGGAATGATGCGTACCATTCATGGGAACTCCGATAGATACTTAGAGAGTTATTGGGAATATATTTCCTTTAAAGGAGAAAAGAATGTATATTTTGCAGGAGATGGAGCACGTATTGATGACGAAGGATATATTTGGATTATGGGAAGAGTTGATGATGTCATAAGTGTGTCAGGCCATCGATTGGGAACTATGGAAATAGAGTCAGCTTTGGTCAGTCATAAATCAGTTGCGGAAGCTGCGGTTGTTGGTAAAAAAGATGATTTAAAAGGTGAAGTTATAGTCGCATTTGTATCTTTAGAGAAAAATGTAAATAGTTCTTCAGAATTAGCAGATGACTTAAAGAAACATGTTGTTAAAGAAATTGGAATTATTGCTAGGCCAGAAAAAATAATAATTTCTGATTCTCTCCCTAAAACCCGAAGTGGAAAAATCATGAGGAGAATTTTGAGATCCTTGGCTGCTGGAGAAAAAATTAGTGGAGATATAAGTACCCTTGAAGATAGTTCTGTCTTAGAAAAATTGAAGAAAAAAACCTAAATTGAATCTTCAATTAAATTAGAAATTTTTTTAATAGTATTTTTTTTTAAATCATCATCAGCCCAATCTCCTAAGAGATTTTCTCTTAATCCCGCACTCGCAATAATAGTATGTGTACCTTTTAGTATTATCCCTTTTGAATTGTCTTCCTTTCTTGATTTAAGAGAAGAAAGTAATTTATCTGTTTGATCTAATTCGTCTGAGTTGAATTTTATTAGCAAATTATTTTTCTGATTATAAGTTTTTTCAATTATTTTCAAGGTTCTATTTGGACTTGGACTGAATTCGCTCTTGAATTCTAATTTTTGAGATAATTTTTTTAATAAAGGAATAGACTTACTAGCACTGAAGTTATTAAAACTTATAGATATGAATTTTTCGCAATTTCTTCCTCCATCAGGGGAAATTAAATGAAGTTTGCAACCAAGGCTATGACCAATTCTTATTGAGGGGATTGATAAACCTATCCTTTTTGACAATGATCTTCGACAATTTTTAAAATCTTTCCATGCTTTTATAGCAATTTCTTGGTGATCAAATTGTGGAGTGTAATTATATGCGTGTACTGCATAATTTTTATTTATTAAGCTCTTTATAAATCGTCTATAAGTTAAATCTGGCTTAGATGCTAGATAACTTCCACCAATAAATTCTATAATCTTCTTTGGATTTGAAGGCCAATAGCAACAGTTGTTATATTGATATTTTGTAAAAGTCATTTTTATATTTTTATTCAAAAGTTTTTTTACAATATTTTCTAAACAAAAATATTCTGATTGATTTCATTTTTTAATAATTATTAATTTAAAAGAAAAAATTATGAAATGCGTCAATATAAATTAGAGATTTTTAAATAATTGGAACGATTTAACAAAAAAGAATTAAATCAACTGGATTTTCTTCAGGATAAAGTTAATGATGATTTTTTAAAAAAAAGGGTTGAAACTAAAAATATTGAGAAAGTTTTAATTCTTGATACTGAAACAACTGGTTTAGATGAAAATAGAGATGAAGTTATAGAAATAGGATGTATTCTGTTTCATGTATCTTCTAGATCTGTCCTTTCTCAAACTTCATTTTTATTCCCAGTTAAAACAAATGGAGCCGAATATATTAATGGCATATCTGCAGAAGTTACAAATATTGATCAACCTTGGCAGGATGGATTGAATTTTTTTTTAAAACTTGTTGATTATTCTGATTTGATCGTGGCGCATAATGTAGAGTTTGATAGGAAATGGTTCGGGAAAGGTAGATTACCTAAACTCGAGAAAAACTGGATTTGTAGTTTAGAAGATATTAATTGGTCTTTTAAAAAAGCTTTAAAAACTAGACCTTCTGTCACTGATCTTGCGTTATCTTTTTCAATACCAGTTTGGAATTTACATAGAGCCTTGTCTGATTGCTTTTATATTTCAGAGGTTTTCAAAAAATGCGATAATTTAGAGGAACTTCTTGTTAAAGCTACTGAACCTAGGTTTCTTTACAAAGCACTGGTTAGTTATGAAGAAAGGAATTTAGCTAAGAATGCTGGATTTAGATGGAATACTCCTGTAGAAGGAGCCTGGTCAAAAAAATTAACTGCTGAAGAGGCAGATAATCTTGAGTTTAAAGTTAAGATTTTAAATTAATAGTTAAACAATTTTTTAACTTTAAAGAACTTTAGTTAATTTTACGTGAGCCCAAATTTTTCTCTTCTTTATTTTAATTAATTCCCATTAATTTGAACAAATGTTAAATTATAAATTATCAGAAAATATATCTAGGCAAATTTAATTGCTATTTAAATTAAAAATTCTGAATTATTTATTAGAACTTTGAATAACTTTAAAAATCTTAGAGGAATGGTAGACCTCTTACCTGATCAATTAATAAAATGGCAAAATGTTGAGAAAATTTTAATTGATCAGCTTTCTAGAGCCTCCATAAAAGAAATAAGAACACCAATATTGGAAATGACAGAATTGTTCATAAGAGGTATAGGTGAAGGAACAGATGTTGTGAGTAAAGAAATGTACACATTTTTAGATAGAGGAGAAAGGTCCTGCACTCTAAGACCTGAAGGTACGGCCTCCGTCGCAAGGGCTTTAATTCAAAATGGAATCTCATCGAAACCTTTTCAGAAACTTTGGTACATGGGCCCCATGTTCAGATATGAAAGACCTCAAGCTGGCAGACAGAGGCAGTTTCATCAGTTAGGTGTAGAGTTTGTTGGCTATGAAGATGTAAGAAGTGATATAGAAATTATTGCTTTTGCTTGGGATATATTAGGAAAATTAGGAATAAAAGAACTTAATCTTGAAATTAATACTTTGGGTGATCTGAATGATAGATTAAATTTTCAAAAGTCATTTTTAGAGTGGTTAGAAATCAATAAAGACTCTTTAGATGTAGATTCTCAGAATAGAATAAATAAAAATCCTTTAAGGATTTTAGATTCTAAGAATGTTCAAACAAAAAAGATTCTTGAAAACGCCCCAAGGCTATTTGATTTTTTGTCGGAAAAAAGTCTTGAAAGATATATAAATTTAAAAAAACAATTAGAATTCCTCAAAATACCTTATATAGAGAATTTTAATCTAGTTAGAGGTTTGGATTATTACACCCATACAGCATTCGAAATTACAAGCGGATCACTTGGCTCGCAAGCTACAGTATGCGGAGGTGGAAGATATGATAATTTAATAAAGCAAATGGGAGGCAACGAGACTCCAGCAATTGGATTTGCTATTGGATTAGAAAGATTAATTCTTTTAGCAGGAAAGGAGCTTGAAGCTGACAGGCAAACTGATATTTATATTGTTAATAAAGGTTTAAATGCCGAATTATTAGCAATGAACTTATCCAGAAAATTAAGGAAGTATGATTTGTTAGTTGAATTAGATGTGACAGGAGCTTCTTTCTCTAAGCAATTTAAAAAAGCAAATAAACTTAAATCAAAAAGTATTATTGTTTTAGGTGATGAAGAGGCATCTAATAAAGAATTCGTAATAAGGCTATTTACTAAAGATTGTTCTGAAAATAAAGAAGAGACAATATCAGTGGAGAATGATATAAAACTTGAGAACTGGATAAATAATAATTTGTTTTTAAAGTGATAGTTTTAAATTTAATGATAATTTTTCTTGCAGTCGCTATCTTCCTTTTTTTAAAACAAACATTTAAATTAAATATATTTAAAAAATTTTTCAAGAATAAACGAATCAAAACGTTTAATAAAAATAATCTCACTAAATGGATGAATTTAACTAAACAAGAAAGATATAAGCAGTCAAAAAAGGAATCGGCCTCATATTTGAAAAAAAGAAAAGTTTTATTAGATGAAATACAAAAAGAATATAAAAGAATGAAGAAAAGTTATGCAAAAAGAAACTAGTTGTTTAATAATGATAGATAATTTCTGGACTTCTAATAGACCAATAAGTGGATTAAGACATTTTGTCCTAGTAAATCAAACGTTGGAAAAAGATCAAATTATTTGTTTGATGGTGTCAGTACTTGATGTTGAAATTAATTTGAAAATTACCAGCCAAGAGTTAATTAATAGTGCTAATTGGGAAAAAGGTTGGTTGAATCTCCCTAAAAGCAAATCGATCACAAAAGGTTATCTGGAATACAAATCTATTAAAAAAAAAGAAGGGATTGATAAGATTTTCATTAATGAAGATTCCGTATTTAATATTTCTTAATTTGAAATTTATTTATTTTCGAGATTTTTTACGATAAAGACTTACGTTTTGGCGATTTAATAAATATTAAAAAAATCTTCCCTTCCTTAATAAGGCAATAAACGTTATCAAGGATTAATAATATTTACTTAATTTCATTATGGTGAATATATGGACCTCTTCTGAGGCTGCAGCGAAAAATTTAGAGATAACAGAATTTCGACTTTCTAATTTAAGAGAGAATGGATTGTTAAAACCTGGTATTCATTGGAAAAGCTCTCCTTATGGACAAAAAAAACCATGGAATCCGAAAGTTCTTTACAACATAAAAATGTGCAAAAAACTGATTAATAATCTTTATTTAGAAGAAAACGATAATATTGCAGCCTAATTTTTAATTTTCTGAACATTATTTAGAAAAATTATTTTAAGAGACAATTTAACTAAATTTTCATCTCTACAATCAATCAAATTGTTTTTTATGGTTGGATATAGGTTAATCATTTTTATATATTGTTCTCATTTTTGATAAGACTTTGCAGTTCTATTGTAATGAACTACAGATTTAATTTCTAATGAAAGCTTCTCAGAAGATTCTTGAGAAGTCACCATAAAGAATTTGTTTCTTATTCTCTTTTTAATAATTAATGAAAGAAATAAAATGGGTTTATGAAACAAAATTTTTTATGTCAGCAAAAACAAATTTTTTTAAGAAAAATAGAATCTATAAAAACTTTTTTAAACTTATAACTTTAACCGTTATCAATGATTTTCCAGATTAGATCTACCTTGTTTGCTATTGGAAGCCTTTTAGGAAATTCTGTAAATTGTATAATTTGGGTTAATAACCTTTACAATTTTGTTGTGAATCCAACTGTTTGATCAAATATAAAGTAGTCTCAATACGTTTAAGTAAATCAATTCCTAAATGCAAACCTATGGAAATCCAGATGTCACCTACGGATGGTGGGCTGGTAATTCAGGTGTAACGAATCGCACAGGAAAATTCATTGCTGCGCATATTGCGCATACAGGATTAATCGCTTTCTGGGCTGGTGCTTTCACCCTTTTTGAACTTTCAAGATTTGACCCCTCTATCCCTATGGGGCATCAACCTCTTATCGCACTTCCTCATTTAGCAGCCCTTGGAATAGGGTTTGATGCTGATGGAGTGTTAATGGGAGATACAAAACCTGTTGTGGCAATTGCTATCCTTCACTTAATAGGATCAATGATTTATGCAGCAGGCGGACTCTTACATTCACTCCTATTACCAGGAGATTTACAAGAAGCTGATTTAGAAAAAGCAAGGAAATTTAGCCTTAGCTGGGATGATCCAGATAAATTAACATTCATTCTTGGTCACCATTTAATTTTCTTTGGCGTAGCATGTATTTGGTTCGTAGAATGGGCTAAGTGGCATGGTATCTATGATCCAGCTATTGGTGCAGTCAGACCAGTTGAATATGATTTGAATTTGTCAGAAATATGGAATCATCAGACTGATTTCTTCACTATTGATAGTCTTGAAGATGTTTTAGGTGGTCATGCTTTTCTAGCCTTTGTTGAAATTACAGGTGGAGCTTTCCATATTGCTACTAAGCAAGTTGGTGAATACACTAAATTCAAAGGAAAAGGACTACTTTCAGCTGAAGCAGTACTTTCTTGGTCTCTAGCTGGAATTGGCTGGATGGCTATTATTGCTGCTTTCTGGAGTGCTACAAATACAACAGTTTATCCAACTGACTTTTTTGGAGAGCCTCTACAATTGAAATTTAGTATTTCTCCTTACTGGGTAGATACTGTTGACCTTCCTGCTGGTGAACATACTTCAAGAGCATGGTTGGCAAACGTTCACTATTACTTAGGTTTCTTCTTTATTCAAGGTCATCTATGGCATGCTTTAAGAGCTCTAGGCTTTGACTTTAAGAGAGTTACTAATGCTATTGGTAACATTGACACTGCCTCAGTTAATCTTAATAGTTAATCTTAATGACTAAATATTTTTATATTTAGAATTTAAATATAAAGGTCTCAATTTAATTGAGGCCTTTTTTATTTGATAAATTTTATTTATTAAATTAGATTTATAAATTATTTTTTTTTTTTTTGAATTAATTGAATATTTTCTCTCTACAAAATAAAGATATTTTTTCCGATTCTCTATTAATTAGTTTTTTAGGATTTTTGATAATATGCTTCTTCTTGATTTTTGGTAGAAGAATTAAACTCGCTGTTCAACTGGAAAGATTCGGCTTGCCAATAGCTGTTATTTCTGGAATTGCTGGAATATCTATAGGTCCTTTCGGTCTAATCCATGTTTTATCAAAAGAAACAACAAATATATGGAGTAATTTCCCAACTCCACTTTTATCTTTGGTATTTGCCACATTAATGATGGGCAGACCAATCCCCAATATAAATGGTTTAGTGAGACCTATTGTTAATCAGTTTTTGCTTGCTCTTTCTCTTGGTTTTGGACAATTTTTTGTTGGTGGATTAGTAGTTGAATATTTGTTATCTCCATCAATGGATACTAATCCTTTAATGGGATGTTTAATAGAGGTAGGTTTTGAAGGGGGCCACGGAGCTGCAACGATAATAGGAGAGAGTTTTAGCAGACTTGGATTTGAAGATGGTTTAGAACTAGGTCTTGCAATGGCCACGGTTGGTCTTTTGTCTTCTTCATTATTAGGAAGTATATTTATTTTCCTTGGGAGAACTTTACGTCTTTCAGATACTGAGGAAATTGTTGAACTAAAAGAAAATTTAAATTCAAACAAGAAAACTGAAATTTTTTCAGACTTAAGAATTTTGTTAATAAATCTTGGATTTGCGGGTTTAGCAATTTCTTTTGGTGTTTTGCTTCTTAAATTTTTAAGATATATCTCAACCTTTTTTGGTGAATTTTCTAGAGAAATTATTTTTTCACTTCCTGTATTTCCTTTAATACTAATAGGATCGCTCCTAATTAGATATATTTTAGAGAAAACCGAAAATACAGAATATATTTCGAATATTTTGCAAAGGGAAATTGGCATATTATCCACCGATTTATTAATTTTTACGGCTATGGCAAGTTTAGATATCGCAGTTGTTTTTGATCATTGGCTAATAATTTTAGTATTTACTATCTTTGGATTATGTTGGAATTTAATTTGTATCGCTTATTTTGCTTTCTTTATATTCGATGATTACTGGTTTGAAAAAAGCTTAATAGAGTTTGGGAACTCTACTGGTGTAGTTGCATCAGGATTACTTCTTTTACGTTTAGCAGATCCAAAAAATATATCTAAAACATTGCCAATTTTTACATCAAAACAGCTATTTGCCCAGTTACTTCTTTCCGGAGGTTTTTTTACAGTTATAGCACCAATAATGATCTCTAAAATTGGATTAAGTTATTGGACAGAGATTTGTGCATTAATAACTTTTTTTATTATTTTTATAGCTTTTATTTTTAATAATGGTTTTTTGAAAAATGATTAACAAAAATTTTAAGTTAGTATTAAAGTAAAATTATTTCTTTTATGTCATATACTCCCTATGATGTCCCACCTCAAGAAAATAAGGGGAAGTGGTTTAGGAGCCATTTGCTTGGTAGGGAAATTGAACTAGGAGAATTGTATAGCTTTGGACCAAATGAATTGGATTTGCTTATGGCAGAGACTGCAGAAATAAGAAGTGATCTTGATTTTAAGGAAAAGAATATTGGGAAATTTAGGACTGCAGGATATTTCTTAGAATTAGCAAGAATAATTGAAAAGAGGAGATTTTTAGAAAACTAATTAAAAGGAAAATAATTTGTTTTAGAAGAGGGTTCCCATAAGCTGTATTTATACATCAAATCTTTGAAATTTTTATGATTTTCAAAATATTCGAGCCACTTTTGCATAGTTGGCTGGAAAAAGTTTATTTTTTTTTGACTCTCACAAGCAATTTTAAATTGCCTTACAAATGGCCAAATACACCAATCTGCAATTGTATGGTTATCGCCAAAAAAAAATCTAGTTTTTTTTAAAAGCTCGTCCCACCTTTTTATAAATTTACTTGCTTCTAAGAAATGATATTCCTTATCAATAGAATTGAATCTTGTTGAATATTTAAATCGATCTAAATGATATTTGAACTGATTATCGTTTTCATTAATTAATTCAAAAATATTTTCCTTTTTATTGTCAGGTATATATTTATTGATAAGGTTTTTCTTCTTTGAGACTGAAAGAGCCCAAAGAATTATGTCTAAACTTTCTTCTATAATTTCATTATTGTTTCTTATTAATATTGGAACTGTTTTAGTGCTTGACTTATTAAGAAAATCTAGTGGTTTGTCTTTTAAATCAATCTCTCTTAATTCTACTGTTATTTCACAAATTAATAAGGCCCATCTAACACGAATTGCATATGGACATCTGCGAAATGAATATAAAATGTCGTTTTTCATTTTGTAAAAACTTTTAATTTCCTAGATTCTTTTAGTATTATTTAAATAACAATAGATTCAATTTTACAACGAAAATGCCGGGATATGTTTACCTCATAAGAATTGGAGATCTTTATAGAATTGGTAAAACAGATAATCTTGATAGGAAGATTAAGAAATTAAACCCAGATGAATTACTAACATCAATAATGACCAAAGAGCCAGAAACAGTTGAAGCTAGACTATTAAGAAAATATAAGTACCAAAGAATTCCTGAAACTGGATATTTAAAACTCTCTAAAAGACAGATTGCCGAATGTAAAAAACAATTTGAATTAAAAGGTAGCATACCTCATACCCTAGATGCTGAAGTATCTATTACTTTGTTTGCATCTTTTTTGTTATTTCTTGTGAGTGGCTTAATTATAAATTATTTAAATCTTGGATTTTTAAAAACTATTTCTTATTCTTTCGTTGCAGCATCTTTACCAATGCTGATTTTATTCATAACAGGTAGTTTTGGAGGATATTTTTCGGAAGATTTATCTCCATTTTCATTATTTACTAATCGTATAAAGGGCTTTTTTATAGCAATTGCTATGCTTTCAATAGCTTATTTAGTATTCAACCTAACCTAAACTTCATAGTTACAATTTAAAGCAATTTCAAATGGAACTGATTGTGTAGGTAACTTAAGGATAGTAGAGCAAATATCAGCGATGTCTTCAGGCTGAGTCATATTCTTTTTTTCTATCGATGAGATGTTCGCAGCCATTTTAGTGTTAACCCAACTAGGACAAATTGCAGTAATCCTTATATTTTCATCCCAACCTTTATTTTTCATGGTTTGACATAAACCCATTAAAGCAAATTTTGATGCAGAATATGCCGCTAAATCACCTTTGGACCTTTTGCCACTCATAGAGACTAAGACTATAATTCGACCTCTTTTGGATTTACACAAATGTTCCCAAGAAAGCCTACATAAATTCCATATAGCTAAAAAATTTATATTTAATGTGTTTAATATCTCTTTCTCATCCCCGTCCTCAAATAAGAAAGGAACTTTCGATAATATACCTGAACAGTTTATAACAGAATCTAAGGTCCCAAATTTATTTAAAGTATTACTTATCCATTTATCAGCGGAAGACTTATCTAATGCATCATATTTATTAATGATTATTTGGCCTTCGGGCCATTTATTTGGGTCAATAATGCTTCCATCAATAGATTCTATATTCCGTATTCCTGCGCTAATTCTATTACCTTCTTTTAATTCTCTATATGCTATATTTAGCCCAATCCCTCTGTTAGCACCACTTATGAGTATCGTTCTCACTTTTTCAAATTAAATATTTGGAAGAATTATCCTGAGCAACATTTTAAATTCTCTACCATGCATAATCATTAAACCTTTTTTTACACTCCATGGTGCTTTTATAAACATAATGCACATGGCAAAGACAATTTCCCTCAAGGATAAAGTATCAGTAAGAAAACCGTACCATTGATTTTTCGGTAATTGGAAGAAACTTTCAAAAAATTCTCTTAATAGTTTCTCATCAAATCTCATTAGTTTTTCTAAACCAAATTGATAAAGTGATTTCTTTCTTATTAAGTCATTTGACCATAAAGTTTCCCAGCCTCTTCTCGCAATATGGTAAGTACTAAGTTTTTTATTTTTCATTGCTTCTGATATTGCTTCTGCTACAAGTGGAGCTCTTCTTAAGACGTTACCAATTAAGTAACCAGATGCAGGATGTACCATTGAAGCGGCTCCACCATATCCAAGTATTTGTTGTTTGAAATCTGGAATGGGCATGTTCATAGGAAGAAATAAACCCAGTTCTTCATGCTGCATGCTAGTTATTGAAATATTTCGATAAGCAAGCCTTTTTTCTAATCTTTCTTTTAAATTATCCATCGTTAAGGGATTTACTAAACCAAGAGATGTCTCTTCAAGAAAGTATTTCCCATCTCCCATATCCATCGCATATAAAAAAGTAGGAGGCTCCTTTTTTTGCTCTTCATTTAAATGATCATTTCTATAATCCATCAATACAAATTGTCCTTTTTTGAGAGGGGGTTTACTAAAACTTCCAACTATCCCATAACAGGTCTGGACTGCTAAAGGTCCGCATGATTTTAATTTAAGAAAAACAGGGTCATATCCAGTTGCATCTACGACTAATCTTGCTGAGTAAGTCTTACCATTATTTGTGGTAACGGTGCTTTTGTACTTCTCAAAATGTATTTTATCTGCAAAACCTTCATGCCATTTAATAAAAGACTTATTACATTCATTTAGCCAGAAATTATGAAGTTTCTTTTTATCAAATAGTCCATAATCTAAAGAATGTTCAGTAGCTTTGTTCTCAAAGTGATGTTCTTCAAGAGCACCATGCCCAAAGAAACTTACCGTATTTTTCCATCTATATTCAAGTAAATCCTGAAGTCCAAGCTGATCTACTTCTTTTCCCCAAATACCATAAGTATTTGGCCAAGGTTCGTTTGGACCTTTTGGAGATAGAACTTCTACTTCTAATTTTTCCTTGCCCAAAGCAGATGCAATTGCCATTCCTGCAGGTCCTGCACCCAAAACAAGAACATCTGGCAACCTTTCTTTAGACATTAAATATAGATTTTACAGTTAGAAGAATACGATACAAAAAATAAAATATCTGCCACTGATTTTTTATAATTCATTCAATCTTCATAACTAAGAATAAGTCCAATAATAAACAAAAGATTCAATTACTAGGGAATAAGTTTTAAGTGTTTTAACAATAATTGATAAGATTACAAAATTAAAAAATTATTTATTATTATTTTTTATTATAAAACTAGAAACTTAAATTTTTAATGTTTAAAAATAAAAATATTTTAATTACAGGAGGCAATTCAGGAATTGGTTTTCATGCAACTATTAATTTATTGAAGAGCAAAAATAACTTATATATTCCAATTAGATCTGAATCAAGAAAGGAACAATTTTTTACAAAAGTTCAGAAACATTTTGATAAAAATTACCTTAATAAATATATAAATATTATTGAAAATATCGATCTTTCTGATTTACAAAATATTAACAAAGTACAAGAATTTTTTATTAGTAAAAATATTGTTTTGGATATAATTATTTTAAATGCAGGATTGCAATATACGGGTTCTTATTATCCTAAGGTATCAAAACAAGGAATAGAACTTACTTTTGCGGTAAATCATCTTTCACACTTCTACTTAGTTAATTCTTTAATAGACTTAATGAGTAACAAAAAAGAATCTAGGATCATTATTACTTCATCAGATGTACATGACCCTAGGAGTTCTGGAGGAAATATTGGAAAGAAAGCTGGACTAAAAAACTTAGTAGGTTTTAGGGAACAAATTACTGGTGAATTTTGCGAATTTAATGCAGATAAATCTTATAAAAATAGTAAATTATGTAATATCTTGTTCGCAAAAGAACTTTCACGAAAATTACAAAAACTATCTAAGAAGATTTCGGTCATTACATGGGCTCCAGGACTCGTAATCCCAAATGATGATTATGGTTTCTTTAGATATAGTAAAAGGTTTAATCTCTTTGGATATATTCTTTTTTCATATCTTGCAAAAAATATTTTAGGAATTTCTGAAAGCGTTGAATATGCTGGAGAATTACTTTCTAAGATCGTCTTTGAATCAGATTTTAATGATATTAGCTATATCCATCTAAGTAATAAACTTATATCTTATAAAAAACATAAATTAGTTGAAAGTAATGTTAGTGATGAAGCAAATAGTGATGAGTTGGCTTCAAAACTTTGGATTTTAAGTAAAGAGATTTGCGGATCATTTGGCTTTGTTACGCTCAATATTTAAGGTTTGTGTTGGGAATGCAAACTCTATATTATTGGCTGCAAATTCCTCAATAATTTTTAAATTTATAGATTGTTGAGCTTCCATTGCCGCAAGATAATTATTTGTTGGTATGTAATAAACCAGTTCGAAATTAAGACTGAAGTCGCCAAAATCTGTGAAATGACACCTATCAAAAGAAGCATCCTTTGTCTCTTCAACTGTTTTTTGAATTATTGTTGGGATCAATTTCATAAGCTTTGGAGAAGTTTCATACACAACTCCCAATTTATGCACTAACCTCCTTTTTTTCATTTGTGCATAATTTGAAATTATTCCATTTGTTAGGGCACTGTTGCTCATTACTATTACTTCTCCATTGATACTTCTTATCCTTGAGGATCTTACTCCCACCCTCTCAACCATTCCTAGGACTCCATCAGATTTTATGAACTCACCTTTTTGAAAAGGCTTATCCAGCAAAATTGTTATATATTCAAAAAACTCCTGAACTGGATCTTTCAAAGCTAATCCTGCTCCTATACCACCTGCACTTAGTAACGCCCAAATAGCAGTCATTTGAACACCTATATTTTGTAAGAAAAATATTGAACCAATAGTCCATGTTAATGCTTTTATCAAAGGAGTTAATGAAGATATCATTGAACTGATTGAGGAATCATTAATTTTTGATGTCGATTCTGTTAAAGATCTTATTAATACTTTGTTGAGAGATTTTATAATAATTATCAACATAAATAATTTCAGAATATTCAATAAGACAGAGATAAAAGTTATTTCATCAACAAAAAAATAGTCAATTGAAAAATAAAATGAGAGGAGGAAACCTATAGGTTTTATAATTCCAGAGATAACCTCAAAAATAAAATCATCGAAATTTGTTTTTGTCCTTTTGGATATCTTTTTAAAAAATATTTTTGAAAGTTTAGAAATTATTATCGACAATAAAACTCCAATAAAAAAAATAGATATTGCCAGAAGTAAGTTCTCAGTAACTAATTTCATATTTAAATAAACCCTAAAAATTGATCTCTAATAAAATTTTAAATTATCTCTAAACATCAAACCAGTCTTAATTTCTTTTTAACTCATTATGATATTTCTAATTTCTTTAAATTCTTTTCTATCAGCAGTTTTGCATAATTCAAAAATTATTGATTCAGTAGTTGTTAAGATCGCCCCACTTTGAATCATTCTCTGTAATGCTATTTCATGATCATTCCTATTTCTACTGCTCATAGCATCTGATATGATAATAACTTCTAATCCTTTTTCTAAACAATCTAAGACTGTTTGTTGAATACAAATATGCGTTTCGATACCGCAAACTATTAAAGTTGTAATTTTTTTATTTTTAAGTTCTTTTAAAAAATCTTGTATATTAGCTAAGCTAAATCCCATCTTTTCAATTTTTTTAAATCTAGCTTTGGGTAATAATTCAGGGATAGTTTCACCCAATTTGAGTGGGTTCTGCTCAGATACAAATATGTTTTCTTCTAAGATTTGGTAAGCATTTATTAGCTTTTTGATGTTTTTGATTATTGAATCCTTATTAAAAATCGGTCTTATTATTTTTCCCTGAATATCAATAATTAGCAAGGCGTTTACTTTCGAAGATAGATTATCAGACGAGTTTTCATGATCCTTCATAATTTCTATATAAAGTTATCTTCAACATAATATTTTGAAGAACTTTAGTAAACATTTTAAATCAAAAAGTTGTTTTACTCTCATCTAGAGTTATTATTGAGAATAACGATGGGTTAACTGTTGTCATTATCCTCTCAATATAATGTTATTACATCTCCTCTTGGCGATGGTTTACATAAAGATGGAAAAAGGTTAACTCCTCAGAGACTTAAGGTTCTTAATTTATTTGAAAATATTGGTTCTGGAAAGCATCTAAGTGCTGAAGAGGTTCATGAAAAGTTAGTTAAATCAAGTTCCAAAGTTTCACTTGCAACAATTTATAGAACTTTAAGACTTTTAGTACAAATGGGCTTGCTTCATGAATTAGAACTCAGTGAGGGAGGGCACAGATATGAATTGCTTAGTAATGACACTCCAGATCATCATCATTTGATTTGTATTAGGTGTGGAAGAACAGAAGAATTCGAAAATGACGAAGTTTTAGAAGCAGGTAAAGTTGCAGCAAAAGTTAATGGGTTTAAACTAATTGAATCCTCTCTAAATGTAAGAGCAATATGCCCTAATTGCATTTAGCAGATTTCAAGTTAAACTCCCGCCGCAACTTGATCCTGCACCTGCAGTACAAGCAAAACAATGTTCTTTTACAGCTACCCTGTAGTCAAAAGTAAATGAATCATCCAATAGATCAAAAAGTGTCTTTGGTCCTTTATTCTCTCGGAAATTTATCTGTTGGTTAAAGTCACAATCATAAATTTCTCCAAGCCAATTTACACTAATAGTTTTTTTGCACATAAGACTTTCTAAATTATCTTCATTAAAATTTTCTTTTAGTAATTTGTAATAAGTATTAAGTTTGCCTTCTCTTCTTAGAGATTCTTCATATCTATTTATTGGCATATTAGTTATTGTGTATAAGTTAGTAAAAAAAATATTATATTTTTCGAAAAGTACTTTTTTATAATCCTTTTCCAATATTTCCTGAGAAGGAGGAAGTATTGGGCTTATAGGGTTGTAAACAAGATTCAACTGTAAACCATTTTCTTGCTTTCCATAGCCTAAATTATTAAGAATTTTTATAGCATTAATACTTTTTTCAAAAACCCCAAAACCTCTTTGAAAATCAACATTATTTTTTTCGTAACATGGTAGCGAAGCAGTAACTATAACTTTATTATTTGCAAGAAATTGAGGGAGATCTTCATAACCTTCTTCAAAGAAAATTGTCAAATTGCACCTATCAATAATATTAACTTGTTTTGTGCTTAAACTGGTTATTAGGTTTTTAAAATCTGGATGAAGTTCAGGCGCGCCGCCTGTAATATCTAAAGTCTTGATTTTGTATTTTTCAATTATTTTTGGAATAAGAGATATTATTTCATTAGACATCTTTTCAGTCCTTAGGGGACTTGAATTGACATGACAATGCTTACAAGCCTGATTGCATTTATAACCTATGTTAATTTGCAATGTTTCTATAGGTTCTTTATATATTGGGGGGAATTTTTCTTTCATAAATCTATTATTTATAAATTGTCATTCAAAAATTAAAAAGTCAACTATTTTTTGAAGTTTGACCTCTTTTTAGCAAGTTCAATAAACCAACTTATATATTCTTTGGGACCATTTTTAAAAACAATATCAAACTTTAAGTTGTCATAAACATCACTTATCCCTATTAAACCAGTATTTTTTGTAGAAGGCCTTTCAACTTCACCTGAACTACTATCTACAAAAATTATTTTATTATTAATCCCAAATTCATTACCTAATATTTGTATAAATTCAAGAAAAGACCTGTCACTTCCTCCTCTTAAATAACTTTTTTCACCATTATTTTTTTTTGATGTTACTGTGTCACCAACTCCTACAATCAAAGGCATGTCTTCTATTTGAATAGTTCTTTTGCATAAATCAATTTTTTCACTGACAGATTGAGGCGAATTTCTAAAATTAAAATTAATTCCAAAAGGAGCTTTACCCGTTTTATCCTCAATAAATTTATTTAAAAGAAATAAAACTCCAGAATCTTTAACAGCTCCTTTAATAAGTAATTGTATGTCTGTTGATCCAATATCATCTTTAGAAGAAAGTTTAATTGTTTCTCTACCATTTTTATTACCTAAATTTGGTGAAATATGAAGGAAAAATGAGTTTTCGAGGCCTTCGTTTTCAGCCTTGTAAATAATTTCATTCATCATTTTTTCAAAACTAATTTGAATAAGCTTTCTTTTATCAGAATCTTTGTGTACTAAATCAAATAGACTATTGAAATTAATCGTTGGCGAGAAGCGTGTTTCACATATTGATTTTATTGCGTGAAAATTGATATCTTCTTGGCTAAGTTCAGGAAAAATATTCTTAACTATAAAATTAAATTTTGGTCTTATTAAACTAGGTACTTTAGATAAAAAATTTAGTTCTTTTTCTGAGACTCCTTCAAAACTTATTTCACCATTGTTGTCTTGATACTCTACTCCACAGGCTGCTAAACCTCTTAAATATAGTTCTTTGTTTTTAGGCTCAGTAGTGCTCCTTAAACTCCTTTCTATAATTCTGTTAACCCCTCTTGGACCTTCATGTTCACCGCAAGTTAATACAAAGAATTCCTCCGCAAATTCTTTTACTGCATAGATATATTTTAATTCTAACTCTCTAGTCATTGGATCTTTAACTAACGGGATACAAACCCCGTCAATGTCTTGAATAAATAAGATATTTTTAGAAGAAATTAATTGTTTTTGTACCTCTAAATTACTTTCCATATATTCCATATTTATAATTATTTCTCTTTTAATTTAATGACCATTTTTAAAAGAAATTATAAATTAAAAAATTCAATATTTACAATAAATAATTTGCTATGGTCAAAAATTGCTTTAATGTAGAAAAATGTTGGTATAGGTAAGAAATTAACAAAAAATTATCAAAAATTTCCAAAAATGAAGATTAATTTAATAGAAAACATAAATGATGAAAAATATTTTTTTTCATTGATTGAAAATATAGAGAACAGCAAAGTGGGATTCTACAGTGTTGGTTTATATCCTGCATCATTAGCATACAACTGTGCTATGCATGGAAAATCAAATAATATTCTCTTGGCTCCTAGGGAAGATAGAGATTTGTTAGGTGCTTTCTCAAATGATGTTCTTTCTGATATGGATAATGAGATTATTGAAAAGATTAAGAGAATGGGGCATTATTCTTCAGAGGGAAAAAGAAAGTCTTTTGATCTAAAAGATCTTCTCTTGCAATGTGAGATAGTTATTCTTGCTTCAAACAGTAATCACATACAAAATGATGTTAAACATGCTTTAGAACTCAGAAAAACTTTAAAAAGGGAAAGTGTGCTTCTTGGCTGCCTAGTCGGTTCTTTTTGCATTGATAATAAAAATAAAAACCCTTTTATTCTCTGTAATAAATATCCAAATTTAGCTTTTTTTACAGGATTTCATCGTCACGGAGCTTTACGAAATCCTAATGATAGTTTTACTGCAAATTTCTGCCATCCTGATGCTTTTACTGCTTTAATAGGAGCTCGCATTTTGAATCAATTGTCACCGAAAATTCAAGTTTCTCCTGGAGTTCATAATATTGAATCTCAATATATAAAATCAATAAAAAACATCTCATCGATATTTGCCGGTTTTGTAAATAACTTTCATTCCGATAAGCCAGGAATGTTACCTACCATTAATACGATTTTGTTAACTCAATGTTTAGATCAGGCTGCATCAGTATCATTACAAGTTAGAAAAGAAAATAAATTAGAGAATAAATATCTTTCATTAAAAGAACTTGGTTATGGTGAAGAAGTAATTAGTGCAAAGGAAATAATTAATGATAAATTTCATGAAAAAGGAGATTATACTTTTTCTCAATTAAATGCTGTAAAGGCAGATGTCTTAGGGAGTATGACTCTACCAACTGAAGGAAAACCAACACGGAATTTTCAAGCAGGACAGGTTTTATCAGATATGCTTTTGCAACTCAGAAGATGTCCAATAGATGTTTCAGAATTTGTAAATTGGTGTAATAAACATTCTCTTAGTCAGGGAGGTTTAGAAGGTCTAAAATCCTTAAAATTTTGGCCAGAAATTTATAAAGAATTCAAAATCAAAAATAATAATTGTTCAATGATTAATCTGATTTATTTATGCTTTCATGCTAAATCAGAAGAAAAAAAAGAAATTTATAAAGTTTTAATTAGTTCAGAAGAAATCACTAATTTTTGCCAAGAATCTGTGAAATCTGAATTATCTTTAGAACTAAATGAAAAATTAAAAGGAGATTATCTTTTTAATGATATTGAAAATCTTTATAAGAAATTCTTTATTGACAAAGAGGGAAACGATCTTAAAAAAAATGAATATAATAATAAAATTTCTAAAAAAAATCCAAGTTATATCAATGTATTGAAAATTATTAATAATTATTTTAATAATTGATTATTTGTTTAATTTACTAAAAAGCTAAGTTCTTCATTTATTTACTAATCTTGATTGCGGGGTTAGAATTATTATGGTTTTAAAAGGTTTTTTTTGAAAAAGGAATTATCACATCGTTCTCATGAACTGAAAGCTCTTGGTTGGAATCAAGAAGACTTAACAAGATACGAAGATTTATGGGAATACAGTCAAAGATGGGGATTAATAAATTTAGAAAGAGAAGACAGACAGTTTTTGAAGAAAGCAGAAAAGTTGCTACCAAAGATACAAAATAAAAAGATATCTGTTAAAAAAACTATTGAAGAAAAATCATATTACTTATGGTTAAATTTTTACCTCGATGAAATTAATATTTTTAGTAATTCTAATCTTCCAAAAAATAAACATGGTGTTTGGACACTCTTGATTGAAGAGGAAATAAAACTGCTTAAGGAATTACAACCAGTTATGGGTCTGCCAGATACTTTAAAAGCCAAGAATCTATTTGAAAATAGGAAAGAACTCATAAATAAAGCTTTTAGCAAATTTGACGCTAAAAACAACGATAAGGCTTTCAATTTTGATGAGGTTCTAAACAACTCTGAAAAAGATGTTGGTAAGAATTGGAAATCAATTACTGAAAAAGATCCTGAGGCTAATAAAACTTTTCCAATAATTGATTCTGAAAATATTGAGAAACTCAGATCTGCGATAAAAGAGGATTTGAGTTTATATATGAAAGGTAATTACCCTTCATTAAAAAAGGATTTATAAATATTTATCTTTTTTTTGTTTTTTTTTTGGTCTTTTTTAAGTTAAATAGATAATAGGATTATTTAAAAATTTTGAGCAACCAAAAGTTCGAGACTCTTCAGTTACATGCAGGCCAAGTACCTGATCCAACTACAAATTCTAGAGCAGTACCCATTTATCAAACTAGCTCTTATGTATTTGATAATGCAGAGCATGGAGCGAATCTTTTTGGATTAAAAGAATTTGGAAATATTTATACTCGACTTATGAACCCTACCACAGATGTCTTCGAAAAAAGGATGGCAGCTTTGGAGGGAGGTATGGCAGCACTTGCAACATCCTCAGGACAAGCTGCTCAATTCCTGGCAATCGTGAACTGCATGACAGCAGGTGATAATTTTGTCTCTACATCTTTTCTATATGGTGGAACCTACAATCAATTTAAAGTACAATTTCCAAGATTAGGAATAGAAGTTAAATTTGCTGATGGTGATAGTATCGATAGTTTTAGAAATAAAATTGATGATAAAACCAAAGCAATATATGTCGAATCAATGGGAAATCCTAGGTTCAACATTCCAGATTTTGAGGGGCTCTCTGCTTTGGCAAAGGAAAATGGAATTCCTTTAATAGTGGATAATACCCTCGGTGCTGGTGGTGCTTTAATAAGACCAATTGATTTTGGAGCCGATGTTGTTGTGGAAAGTGCAACGAAATGGATCGGTGGACATGGAACAAGTATAGGAGGGGTTATTGTTGATGCCGGAACCTTTGATTGGGGAAATGGTAAATTCCCATTAATGAGTGAGCCAAGCGCTGCTTATCATGGGCTCGTTCATTGGGACGCTTTTGGTTTCGGTAGTGATATCTGCAAATCTTTGGGAGTACCTGATAATAGAAATATAGCTTTTGCGTTAAGAGCAAGACTTGAATGCTTAAGAGACTGGGGATCAGCTCAAAGTCCTTTTAATTCGTTCTTATTATTGCAGGGTTTGGAAACTCTAAGTTTAAGGATAGAAAGACAAACTTCTAATGCTCTTGAATTAGCAAAATGGTTAGATTCTAATTCTAATGTAAGTAGTGTTAATTATCCTGGCCTAGCATCTGATCCATATTACTCAAGTGCCAAAAAATATACTACTGGGAGGGGAATGGGTTGCATGCTTATGTTCTCTCTTAATGGAGGTTATGAAAATGCAGTAAAATTTATTGATTCCTTAAAATTAGCGAGTCACCTTGCTAACGTGGGTGATTCAAAAACTTTAGTAATTCATCCAGCTTCAACAACTCATCAGCAATTATCTGAAGATGAACAATTATCTGCAGGAGTTACTCCCACGATGGTAAGAGTTTCTGTAGGAATTGAGCATATTGATGATATAAAAGCAGATTTCGAACAAGCACTTTCACAAATCACATAGGAAAGAAGATTTATTGGCTTTAATAATTCCTAGTAACTATCACAAGATTAGTGATGTTGAGAAAAATCATATATCTTGGATCGAACCAGAATTGGCAAAAAGACAGGATATACGTCCTCTTAGGATTGGTATCTTGAATATCATGCCTCTTGGCAAACAGTATGAATTTAACTTACTCCATCCACTTGGTTTATCTCCTCTTCAAATTGAGCCAGTTTGGATAAAGCTTAAAACTCACTCATATAAAACATGGGATCTTAATCATTTAAATAATCTATACATAACTTGGGAAGAAGCAAATAATCCAGAACCTTTAGATGGAATCATTATTACTGGAGCACCTATTGAGCACCTAGCCTTTGAGGATGTTAAGTATTGGGATGAATTTGTGAAAATTGTAAATGAAGCCAGAAATTCTTGTGCGAGCACTCTTGGATTATGTTGGGCTGGCTTTGCGCTGGCTTATTTGGCAGGGGTTGATAAGAAAGTTTTTGATAGGAAATTATTTGGGGTATTCCCTTTAAAAAGTCTTGTTCCTGGACATCCTTTGATGGGTACACAAGATGATGAATTTATTTGTCCTCAAAGTAGATTTGCAGGATTATCAGATTTGGATATGGAGAAGGCCCAAAAAGAAGGAAAATTGAATTTGTTGGCTTATGGAGAAAACGTTGGATATACAATATTTGAATCCAAAGATCAAAAGCAACTTATGCATTTAGGTCATCCTGAATATACGGTGCATAGAATTATTAGTGAAATTGAAAGAGACAAAGAAAAGGGAGATGTTCCTCTTCCTGAAAATTTTGATCTAAATAGTTCAAAAACCGCTTGGAGATCTCATAGGAATTTGCTTTTTCAGCAATGGCTTTGGTTTTGTTATCAACAAGTTAGTCTTAATTAACTTTTTTTAATGAGAGCTTTCCATACCACCTAGTCTTTCAAATAAGTTAAGACTTTCTTTATTTAATCCTACAATTTCAACTTTAGAACCGCCATTCTGGAATTTTCTAATAATTTGCTCAAGAGCAACACCACCACTTTGATCCCAAATATGAGCTAAAGACATATCAATTACAATATTTTCTGGATGTTCATGAATATCAAATCCTTGTAAAAAATAAATTTTACTTACAAAAAATAATTGTCCTTTTACTTTGTAAGTTGTCAAATTATTTTCTTTTGTTCTTGAGACAGTTATAACTTTAGCGACTTTTCTGCTGAAAAGAATTGCAGCTAATGCAACTCCTGCAATAACTCCAAGTGCAAGATTATGAGGTTTTGTAAGCATAGTAACTGCAAAAGTCATAAGCATGACTGCAGTATCGCTTTTAGGTATCTTTCTAATGTTTTTTAATCCATTTATATCTGCCGTACTTATTGCGATCGTTATCATTATTGCTACTAAAGCAGCCATTGGGATGGAACCTATCCAATCCTTCAAGAGGATTATCATAATTAGGAGAGATATACCTGAGGAGAGGGTTGATAATCTTGATTTGCCGCCATTTTCAGTATTCATTACAGATTGCCCAACTAAGGCACATCCTGCCATTCCACCAAATAAGGATGCCACAATATTTGCGATTCCCTGCCCTCTTGCTTCTTTATTTTTATTAGAACTTGTATCTGTTACATCGTCTAGGATATCTTGAGTTAAAAAGGTTTCCATTAAACCCACAAGAGATATTGCTAGTGAGGTTGGTAAAATTATCCCTAACGTTTCCAGGTTAAAAGGTACTTTGCCATTTTCTAATGATCCAAAAGGCAAGGAAATGCTTGGTAATCCTTCAGGTAATTTACCCAAATCGCTAACAGTTGGTACATCTAAATTAAACAATATGCTTATTAATGTAATTACTACTATTGCAATAAGTTGAGAAGGAACTATTTTTGTTATTTTGGGAAGCCCATAAATAATTAATAATCCTATTATTACAAGAATCCAAACCATTGGTATTTGAGAGTTAACTGGATATTGATTTAAACTTTGTTCAACTAATCCTTTTGATTCTTTAATACCTATTCCTAATTGAGGGAGTTGTGCCTGAAATATTAAAAGCGCTAGTGCGTTTACAAATCCACTTAATACTCCAGCTGGAACGAAGCGCATTTGGTATGCAAGTCTTAAATAACCCCAAAGGATTTGAAACACTCCGGTTAATATTCCAGCGGCTATAAGATATGGAACGCCTAAACCAGGAGCTTTTGCTTCTCCATAAGCAACAAGTCCAGTCATCAATAGAGCTGTTGAACCTGTAGCTGATGTAATCATCCCTCTTCTGCCTCCAACAATTGCAATTGTTATAGATAAGCAAAATGCACCAAAAAGTCCAACTTTAGGATCAACTCCAGCTATACCTGAAAAAGCAATCGCTTCTGGGATCATTGCAAAAGCTACAACTAATCCAGAGAGAATATTAGACTTAGGATCATCTAACCAATTTTTAGATAAATATTTTGAGAAATTTGACATTGAAATTTTCTTTATAATTATGAAGTTACCCTATAGAGGTGGCAAAATGCTTTGTGGATCACAAATGTTCTTTAAAGTTTTTAATTCTTCGATTCTATTCCCAAAGGCTAATTGGAGTTCTTCCCTATGAGAATTTAAATGATTATGCAACTGAGCTAAGTGAATATTTGGATAAAACCTTTTTAGCTTGCTCCATGATTTATACATCCAATCCATTACGACTTCTTTTTCTTGAAGGTCATTTTTTTTCCATGATGCATATATCCAAGGTTTCCAAGTACTTTTTCTATGAACAAAAAAGCTTGCTCCATGATTTAATTGTTTAGTTTTAAAACCTAGTTGTTGAGAAGCAACATAACAAGAATTATTTGGCTTATTATCCATTATTTCATTGAGATATTTAATGAAAATTGGAACATCATTTTTTAAATCTTCTCCTAGAAGACTTATTACCTCAGAATGGTTATTTGAATTCAACTCAAATAATTCTAATTCTTTTGCAAAAAAATTTATTTCGTTAAGGTTCCCATAAAATTTTTGTTCGAGAGTAGAAAATTTTTTTAAAGTTAATAAATTTTCTTTTATTCCTTCTTTCTCTAAATCATCTTTGAATTCGGCAACAATATATATGTATATTTTTTTAGCATATATCCATTGAAGACTAATATTTTCTGGAAATCCCTCTGATAGTTTAATTATTTCTGAAAGTTCATTGGAATTTATAAATCCTTCAATAATTTGAATAGGATAAGATTGGATAGTTCTAAGCCCTATTTCCGTAATTATTGAGAAAAAGGGTGCGGCTCCTTTAATTGCTTCCCAAATTAATTGTTTATCCCGACTTATTTGATTTTTCTTTAAAGAGATAAATTTGCCATTACCCAAGAAACCTTTTATTGATTCAATATTGTCAATTGCTAGTCCATAGGATTTACTTAGGGGACTTACTCCTCCAGTAAGTATATAACCTGCTCCTGGAAGTTTCGAAAGTCCTATAGGAAAACTTCGATTATATTTTTCTAAATAATTCATTAGATCCCCCATAATCACCCCACCTCCAATTGTTACTATATTTGTTTCTTTTTCCAGGTAAATTTTGTTGTAATTTTTTCTAAGATCAAGAGTTATTAATCCATTTTTGGCACAGCTAGATGTTGTCCCTCCACTACAAATGCAAAGATGATCAAACTCTTTTGATAATTCATTATCATAATTTAAAAAGAAATCTTCAACGTTATAAATTAATTTCTTATATAGAGCATCTTTTGAGTTAATATTTGAGACTTCAAGCAAGTTGTGATTTTTTTTCACTACTAAATATCGTTCTTTACTATTATGTTATAAGTTATATATTAATTTTGGATAACTTGGAATCGAAGTTGAATAATCAAGTTGGTATCCTTATCTGCGGACATGGTAGTAGAAATAAACTAGCTATTAAAGAATTTCAAGAATTAACTAAACTCATTCAAGAAAGATATCCAAATATAATTGTTGAATATGGTTTTTTGGAATTTGCCAAGCCTTCACTTACTGATGCCTTAGACAAGTTAAGAGATCATTCTATAAAAAAAGTAATTGCTATACCAGCGATGCTTTTTGCCGCTGGCCATGTAAAAAATGATATACCTAGCTTGCTTATCAGTTATGCAAGCAAAACAGATATGGAAATAATTTATGGAAGAGAGTTGGGGATTAATAATTTAATGATCAGTGCAGCTTGTGAGAGAGTGAAAGATGTATTTAAAGATAATAATTCTCTTAAACCAGAAGAATCATTATTAGTTGTTGTTGGAAGAGGTTCTTCAGACCCTGATGCAAATTCCAACGTTTCAAAGATTACGAGAATGATAGTAGAGGGAATTGGTTTAGGGTGGGGGGAAACAGTTTTTTCCGGTGTAACATTTCCTCTTGTTGAACCAGGTTTAAAAAATGTTGTGAGACTTGGTTATAAAAATATAATTATTTTCCCTTATTTTCTTTTCTCAGGAGTGCTTGTTACACGAATCAAAAGACAGACTGATTTAGTTGCTATTAATAATCCACAAATTTCATTTATTCATGCCAAATATCTGTCATCACAATCTTATGTTGTTGATACTTTTGTCGAAAGGATTCAAGAGATTTTGAATAACGAGGATAAAAATTTTATGAATTGCTCCTTGTGTAAATACAGATCAAATTTATTCGGCTTTGAAAAAGAAGTTGGATTGGTTCAAGAAAGTCATCATGATCATGTAGAAGGTTTGGGAGTTAGTTGTGATTTATGTGATTCTGAATGTAATGGTGCTTGTGAAATACAAAGTCAAGTCCCTTATAACCAAGGTGAATCAAATTCATTAGAAAAGAATTCTCTAGAGCATGAAGATAAAGAAGGTCATAATCATGAACATATTCATGATCACCATCATCACCATAGTATCTATCCAAATTCTAAACATCCTCTGGGTCCTGTTACACTTCGCATGCTTGGTGATGATCAAATCTTAAGAAATTCAGTTGAAAATAACTGAATCAACTGTCTCTTTCTTGCTCGAGTCTTAATAGACTTGGCATATATTAGTATTGCTAATGTAATTATAAGGAATCATTTAGGGCAGGATTTTCCACAATTTAGTAGTAGTTTTCCACGTCCAAATCCACATCGAATTAGAACTGCCAGTATCTTTCAAGAAAAACAGTGGTTAAACATAATTGTTGACTTTTTCATTAACTTTTATCAATTTATATATTTAAAAAATAAATTTTCTTGAATTCAATCTATAGCTTGAGTCTCATTTGATAATCCAAAAAATCTTTAGATTAAAATTTTTTGACTTTTAATGAAAAAAAGATGATTATTGATTGATATTAGAAAGTTATTTTTATGAACAAAATAAACCAATCTGAGTTGAAAGATGTGAAATTAGATTCATGCTCTTCAAATAAGGTCTCTCTTGAAACGGAGCTTTCTGAAATTCTTTATAAATCCATGAAGGATTTCGTATTAAGTAATCCTACTTGGGATCAATATAAGCTTATAAATTCAGCACTAGCTACTTTTCTTGTGCAAAATGGATGTACTGACAACTCTGTATCAGAGATTTACTTAAATCAATTATTTACGCCTTCTAAGTCTTTTTAATATTTAAACAGGCTCTTCTACTTAAGGCCATCATTGTAAGTGTAGGGCTATGCCATGACGAAGTTGGCCAACATGCCCCATCTAATACAAGTACATTTTTGCATCCCCATAGTCTATTGAATTTATCAACCACACTATCTTCTGAACTATTCCCCATTGGAGCTCCCCCTACTTCATGGATGTAATATCCAGGAGGAGGAGGACTATCTGAAAGTGCAATTAAATTTTCTGTAAATACATTTCCAAATGGCAAATTAATAAGTTCATCAATATTTTTTATTTCTCCATCTGCAGCTTCTACTGACTTTTGCATAGTATTCACCATATGTTTAGCCATGCTTAATTCATTTTCACTCCATTCGAATTCAATGTAAGGGATTGGGATACCCCATTCATCAGTTTCTTTCGAGAGAGAAACTGAGTTTTCTTTCCTCGGGAGGACTTCTCCATGGGCTATAAGAAATCCAATAGATGAATTTGAGTCTTTTTGCAAAAAATCAGGTATTCCTAACCTATCAATTGCACCCCATATCCCATATCCTCTCAGAAAATTGATATTTTCAATTTTTGGTAAATTTGTTCCAAATGGAATAAAGAAACTTCCTGCACCAGATAGGGCAGGAGAAATATCTGATTGAGGGCCTAATTTTTTTGTTTTTGGAACTGAGAAAAATCTACACACAGAGATATGATCCATTAGAAATTTACCTAACTTCCCTGAATGATCTTTAAAACCTTTGGAGTTTGAATTATATTCGGAGTTCAGAAGTATTCTTAAGGTAGATATTGTTGATGAGCAAAGAAGAATTAAATCGCAATTTAATATTTTCTTATGGCCATTCTCTAGGTTGATAATTGTTAATTTTGAAGCGAGTTCTGTAGTTTTGTTTGTCTCAAAAGACTCTACTTTGTGATTAAAAAGTATTTGAACATTGCCGGTATCTAAAGCTTGCTTGAGCGTACTTCCTATACTTGAAGATCTAGGCCAGACTTTTTCTTGTACAGAGGAATTTCGATCAAATCCTCGAGATTGAATAAATGGATAATTTAATTTCGATTTAACTTGATTTCCAAAAAATTGTTCACTTTTTGTCAAAGGAATCTCACCAATATATTTACCATTTGGTACTTCCTTAATATCATCTTGTTGTCCATAAATTCCACAAAACTGTTCAATAAAATCATAATGGGGAGATAATTCATCGTATGAAATAGGCCAGTTTGGTCCAAACCCATCTTTTTTTGCTGGATGAAAATCATCAGGAGAAAATCTTAGTGTAATACCTCCCCAAGTTAATGATCTCCCACCATATTGATTGCCTTGCGTCCAAAGAAAGGGCTTTGTTGTGGGATAGTTGTAAGGATGCTTTAATTCATTTATATATAAATTAGGATTATTTTTCCAATAACCAGGATGTTGACTTTGTTTCGCATGTTTTTTTGATAATAATCCTGATAATCTGTTAAAAGTAGCCTTTGGCTCATCATTTATAGCTTCTTTTCTTTGTATTTGTGGACCTGCTTCTATTACTAAAACTTTTTTCCCCTGTTCGGCCAATGTAAGTGCGGCTATTCCTCCAGTAGCTCCAGAACCAACAACTATTGCATCATAAGGATTTATATCCAAAATCTAGCTCGTGATTTGTAATGTCAATAAATATAGCATTCAGCAAATAATTAATTTCATGATTTAAGCTTAAGAAGTTAGAATTTTATTGAATTATTTCCCAATATAAATGAGATTTATAATTCTAACTTTTTTACTAATTGTTCTAACCTTTCCTTATAGAGTCTCTGCCGCCTTAGATTATGGTAAGCAATCCTTATTAGGAGCAGACTTTTCTGGATCTGATTTAAAAGGTGCAACTTTTTATTTAACTGATCTACAGGATGCAAATTTATCGAATTGTGACCTCCAAAATGCGACTTTATACGGAGCGAAATTGAAAGATACTAATTTAAGTAATTCTAATTTAAGGGAGGTAACTCTTGATTCAGCTGTTTTAGATGGAACAGATTTATCAAATACTAATTTAGAGGATTCTTTTGCTTACAGTACTCAGTTCGAAAATGTAAAAATACAAGGAGCAGATTTTACAAATGTCTACTTGTCAAAGGATATTGTAAGAAATTTTTGTAAAGATGCTTCTGGAATAAATCCTTTTACAAATAGAGAAACCAGAGAAACTCTAGGTTGCGATTATATGTAAATTTATGCACATGAAAGTTCTTTTTTAATGCTTCTTTGCTTATAAAGTGAACGCCCAATAGGCCAACCCAAAATAGATAAACGTCTAATTATAGTATTTGAGTATTTAAAATTTAAGTTGTCTGAAAATTTTACGCCTAATTCATTGAGAGTATTTATTAATAAGTTAAGCTCTTTCTTATTACCTATTTTCTTATCCAAAATAATAAAATCTTTTCTAGGCAGTTTATTCTCTAAAACTTTATTGTTTTTAGCAAAACCTACTTTAAGTAAATTAAATTTATCAGAGTAAAGAGTATAAATTATTCCATTGTCTAATCTATCTGTATCCGTGCCCAAATAAAATGGAGATGAAATTAATTTCCGATATTCTTTTTTTATTCGTTTGGAATTCATATTATGTGGCTTCATGTTGAGAAATTTCATATTTCTCTAATAAATTATTGACTTCTGCTAATGCAATCCTTTTTTGACAGGCAGAGTCATATCTATTTATTGCTATTGAAGGTATTGACCCTTTGCTTTTCATTTCTCTTAGTCCAGTTTCTAAGCATTGAAATGCAACACTAGATAAATCTCGACCCTCTGCAGCAGCCCAAACCTTCAAGAGGTAATTAAGATTTGCTGGTACTGATATTTGAACTTTGTTCGAATTTGAAGTGTTTAAAGCAATATCATCAAGACTTATTTCTTTGGAGGAAATCGTTTCTTTAACTTTTTTCTTGAAAACTTTAACTTGACCTATAGCGTCTTCGTTATTTTTTAATTTCCTTTCTATTTCAAATAAGTCTTCTTCAGAATTAATTAAAGCTTCTAATGCCCACTTTGCGTCATCTTCCGAAATGGCTGTTTTATTAAGCCATTCATCTCTTATTTTTGACCAATTACTAGACATAAATACAATCTTATAATTATAGAGTAATTGATTCTAGATAGATTGTCTACAAATTCTATATAGATTGAATTTAGATTTTATAATTGTTGAATGTTTAAGGTTGAGTGTTTAAAACTAATTCTTTATGATTTAAGTAAAGAGATTCCACCAAAAATAAGGATTAATATTCCTTTAAAAACAATTTATTTCAAGAATTGGAGATATTAAAAACTTTGACCTTAATTTTTGTATTCCTTTTTTATAAAGCTAGAGGGAACTTTCAGTCTTTGGGTTTTTGCTAGGAGGGATTTCTAAATTCTTTGCTTCTCACTAATTCTATTGTTTTAATCTCTTTCAATTAGTTCAATTTTATAGCCATCAGGATCTTCAACAAATGCTAAAAGTGTTGAGCTATTCTTCATTGTTTTAGGTTTTGTTGTTACTTTACAGCCATTATCTTCAAGATTTTGGCAAGTGCTATGAATATCTTTTACACCAATAGCAATATGCCCATACTTATCACCAAGATCATAGTCCTCCGACTTCTTGCTCCAGTTATGAGTTAATTCAATTACTGTATTATCTTTCTCTGGTCCATAACCAACAAATGCAAGAGTAAATTCTCCATGAGGATAATCTTTTCTTCTTATTAAACTCATTCCTAATCTATTTACATAAAAATCAATTGATTTATCTAAATCTCCAACCCTCAACATTGTGTGAAGAATACGCATTTTAAATCATGAACCTATTTAAATTATCTAATATTTATTGATGATCTGCCAAAAGATGTATCAAAAATGGTATTTAAAAAATTAGTGTTTAGGAAATTAAGTTAAAGTAAATATTATAATTTTTCATAATTTATTGGATCCTATAGTTCAGCGACTTTCGTCGGTAATTTTGTACACATTGCCATTAAATGCATCAATACCTTTTGGAGTTTATTTGTTTTATAAATATCCTTTTCTGAAATTATTAGCATATTTAACTTATCCTGCTGAAATGATTGAGAAGTCTTTACCTCTTGGAGGGAGCTTTTTATTATTTTTAATTTTGTATCTAGGATTAGTAAGAAATCCACAAGTTCCTTATTTTATTAGATATAACGCATGCCAAGCATTACTCATTAATATCTCTTTGATAATAATTTCTTATCTCTTTCAAATCTTACCTTTAGATCAACTTGGATCGATCCTGTTTATATTAGGATCGATTGTGTTTTTATTTATACTTTGTATTTTTATATATTCTATTACTCAATGTATTTATGGAGTGGAGCCTGAAATTCCTTTTATTAGTAGATCTGTAAGGATGCAAATTTAAAATTCTTTAGGCTTTTTACTTCTTTTAGCATTCATTTAAAATAGATTCCCATTTTTTCTGACTTGCTTTTATTGCTTCCATTGGAGGTTTAGTCCCACTTATTTCGAATGCTTTCATTAATGATTTGTTAGCTACTAATCCAAGTTTCCCAGCTTCTCTCTGCCTTGAACATGTTTTTTCCCTAGAACCCTCCTTGAGATTAGTTTCTAGCTCTTTAAGAATCTTACTAGCTTCATTCGATTTAGAGTAAAAATCATTTATGTAAAAATCAAGGGTTGTATCAGCTAATATTTGAGTTGGCATGAACATGATTAATAAATTAAAGAAAAATATAAAAATGAATAACTTCACAATAATTTTTAGATAAATTCTTTCTAAAATTCTAATACTAAACAAAAACTAAAAAAAAAATATAGTTCCTGAAGTTACTATTAAAATATTCCCATTTCAAACTTCATTTTTTAATTAAAAGAATAATACAAACCTTTTATAAAAATAATCTATAAATATCTAAAAGAATAGTCTTATAAGGTGCTTATTTAATCTTCAGCATCTTCAAATTCTCTTAGCAAACGGAAAGTTTTGGAAATAAAAGGGAATATCCATACCAACAAACCGACCACTGTTATTAAAGCGATAAGAAACCCCAAAATTGCTAAGAATCCGCCTGTTACATCTCCTTAGTAGAAGCGATAAGCCCAATTGGGGCACCAACACCTAAAAGGAATAGTCTTGTTAAGGTTTGTTTTTCTTTTTTTCTTAACATGATTTTTAAAAAGAGTTTTTTATCTTTCCAATTTTATATCGATTGTCAACCTAAATATTCTTAAATTGGTTAGCCGAAAGTTTGCCACTTTTTTTACTTTAGCTACTGAAAACTTTCCGAAAACTAGCGAAATAAGTCCAAAATAATATGCAATAAAAAAACTCCCTGAGGAGAAGTTTTTATAAAAGTCAGTTGTAGAGAACGGAGGGGGTGGGATTCGAACCCACGGTACCCTTGCAGATACGCTAGTTTTCAAGACTAGAGCCTTAAACCACTCGACCACCCCTCCAACGGGTTATTTAGTTTTAATAACCTAAAAACTATAACATAAGAAACTAGTCATGGTCTAATTATTTAGAGAATGAGCAAATTCATTATAAACTTAGTTTTCCCAAACTGTTTTCGATAATAATAACGTATTAAATCGTCATAATAGTCTTATTTTTCTTCGGAATTAGTCCACAAAGTTAGTTCACATACTGATATTCGATTGTTAATTCAAACTAAGAATAATGGCTTTGCTATTGCTCTCAAATATATAGATGGCAAATTTGATTTAGCTATAACATAGTAATAGAAAAGATGTTTCTAAGCAAATCTAAGCAATTAAAAATTTTCTCCAAGAAATCAAATTTAGAACAGGTCTTGTGTTTTATTGAGAACTATTTCCCCCAGAAGAAAGACCGAGCTAATCGCAAAGGGTTGCCTCTGGATATGTTAGTAACGGGAACTATCAATCAAATTCAAAAAATGGCTTCTTTGAGTTCCAAATCATTAACTCCAAATGCAAAGAATAGGAAACTCTCAGTTACCTTAGGGAGTTGGGCTTTACCATACCTGAAATTGTTGAAGCAAATAGGACAAGCCAAGTAGAAACTTATAGTAAGGATTGGAGTTCTTGGAAGTTTTTTTCTAATTGGACAACGGACGTAACCGTAGTAAAAATAAATTTTAGAAAATTACAGTTATTTAGAGAAAAATCTTATGGTTGCTATGCTTACTGGTAAATTGCGATTAAGTATTAAAAGATGGGAAGCTTACCAAAACTAATTGCACTTGCTATGGTCTTACTACTTGTAGGAAGTACTTTTGTTGGTGGGATTATTTACTTTATTAGATAAAACAATCAAGAACCCAATAGATATATTTAAAAGGTGGTTACTAGACTTACTTGTTCCATATATAGAAGGAACTAATAAAAAAAATAAAGAAAAAAAGAAAGATTAAATAAAACGCTTATTACTTGCAAATCTATATTAAATACGATTAAACGTCGATCTAACATAGAGGGATAAAACCCATTTTTTTTTAGTTTTGATTAACTTCAGTTAAATTTAGAAAATATTTGAAATTAGATTTTTGTTATTATAAATTTGATTTAAATTTTCTTTGTGGTTGATTTTTCTAAACTTGAAAATATTTCTCCTTTGTATTCTTATTGGAAATCGGATCAGGATGATATCGATGAAAGAAATAGGTTATTAATTGCTAATAAGAATAGTAAGGCTTTATTTCTCTTCGAGAAAGAACCTTACAAGTGGGAGATATTATTTCAAAGCATTATCAGAGAAATAATAAATGGAGATCAATCCTCAATAAAAGGAATGAAAATTATATTAAGTAGCCTTTCTATTAAAGTAAGAAAAAAAGTTTTAAATGATTTACTTGAGAATAAATTTATTAATCAAGATTGTTATTTAGAACTAAATAATCCCCTTGATATTAAATCAGAAAGTAAAAAGAATTTTCTTAGATTTATAAGAATATTTTTTGCTATTTTCACAAACCCGTATGGAATTGTAATAAGAAGAAAAAAAACTCATATTTATGAGAAGACAGGATTTCTATTTAATTATTTAAGAAATTTATAAAGGTCCTATAAATTTTTGTATCATACGTTTGAATTTCTTTTGGAATTATTGATAGGTTGTAAATTCTAAATTAAATTTTGACATGACTAAAAAACAAGGAAATGAACTAGCTACAGTAAAGGTATATTTAAATACTGGAATAATTGCTACTTTAGTAGGAGTTGGTTTTATATTATCAACACTTATATTTGGTGTCCTTTTTATAGCATTAAAGTAGAAAAAATATTCGGTTATTAATTTAAAGAAAAATAAGGAGTATTTTTAATACTAAATTCAGCCTCATTAGATTGCGGTTGATTATCCTCTATATAATTTTACTCTTTATAATTTAATATAATTATAAAGAATTTTGTTTAAAGTAATTCCATATTCAAAATTAAAAACTTTATTTTATAAATCATTTCTAGATAAAAGAATAATGCTAATAGATAACAAAGATGGATCACAATCTATTCTTATACTTTAATCCCATCAATACTTTTTAGAATTTAATGCATTTACTTTGTATTTACTAAGAGGAATGTAAAATTAAAGCAATAGAATATATTTTCTGTGATTATGGGCGAAGCTAAGAGAAGAAAAGAATTAGGAGTCCCTCCTCGAGAAAAACCTGTAAATCTAAAGCTCCCTGAACTTGATAAAAAAGCTTTACAAGAAAAAGTAAGGTCTACATTATATAAATATCCAATTATTCCATTACTTTTTTATTTAGTAGCAATAACGATAATCGTTGGAGGCTCAATTTATTTATTAAAATTTTACAAAGTTTTTTAATAGTCAAAAATTTAAATTGTGTTTCCTTGTGAAAGGATTTTAAAATTAAATTTGTCTATTAATTATTTTTGCTTGTTTAGAAAATTTAACGATTCCCTTTCATCTAACTTAAATATTAAAAACTTGAGATTAAAGTATACTTTGGTTTAATTTTATTCTTGCAATTTGTATAATTCTACTTTCCTATAATCATTTTTTAGGAGATAACAATAATAACTCTTTATTATTTTTGTGATTTCTCTTTCAATCTTTCTAATAATTGTTGGTCTTTATGGATTAAAAGGACATAAGATTTATTCCATGTTTATTCAGAAAAGTTAGTAATAGAATCTGTTGAAATTATTTAAATTTAACAAAAGAATTCAGCTAGATATATTATTTAATAACAATAAATAAAATTGAATACAAAACAACAGTAGAAATTATTGCCATTGCT
>QCJI01000008.1 GCA_003216135.1 Prochlorococcus sp. AG-409-A22
ACAAAAAATAGTTTAGAAATAATCCAAAAAAACTTATCGGAATTAAACCTGATTGACTTTTATGATTTTTGGCTTTGTGAAGAGATAGGTTTCGACAATGAAAAAATAAGGAAATTAAATCTTAGAGAGTCATTGCCCCCTAATATATCTAGTTTAAACATTGCTGTTCTAACAAAAACAAAGAAAAATTATTCTGAGAAAAATCTCCCTCTTTTCGGAATTAGTGACATTGTTTTTAAAACTTTTAAAGACAGACCAAATTTATTAACTAAAAGGGAGGTTCGTATTCAAATTTTAGCTGATTTAGAGCTCCCAAAAAATGGGGTTATTTGGGATATAGGGGCAGGCTGTGGGTCAATTGGATTAGAGGCATTAAAACTAAGACCTAATTTAGATTTATTATGTATCGATAAAAGAATTGGCTCAAAATCATTAATAGTAGAAAACTCAAAAAGGCTAGGCGTAAAACCAAAATTTATTTTTGAGGAAAACATAAATAAAACCTTGAACGAGAGAAATTTCAGTTCTTTTGAAAAACCTAATAGATTAATAATTGGTGGATGCAATAAAAAAACTAAAATTTTTATTATTCAGAAACTGGCGCAAGGGATGACCGTTGGAAGTATAATTATTATTCCAATAATAGATATCCAAACTATAGAAGAATTGAAAGAGGAATTAGAAGATAAAAATTTTAAAACAAATTTAAATTTAATTCAGACATACCAAAGTTTAAGTATCTCAGAGGGAATGAGATTAGAACCAAATAATCCTGTTTTTTTATTAAAAGGGAAAAAATAAATTTAAATAATTGTTATTTGTTGGGTTTTGCAACATGGGGTAATCCCCAACCTAGTTTATTTCTTAAAACTTGGAAAAATTCATGATCCTCAAGTCTTATAAACTTCACTGAGTGTTTACTTTTTCTTATTAAAACTCTATCTTCAGGCCAAACATAACAACCAGCATTTCCATCAACAACCATAACTAATCTTTCAGGAGTTGCGGGGAAAACAGTCACTGGCTCTGAATCATTAAAAACTAGTGCCCTTGATGCCAATGAATGTGGAGCAATTGGCGTTAATTGCACTACTGGGCAGTCAGGTGTAATAACTGGTCCTCCAGCGCTCAGAGAATATGCTGTAGAGCCAGTTGGAGTAGACAAAATCACTCCGTCTGCAGAAATATCGACAGGAGCATGTCTTCCTATAGAAATCTCAAAATGACACATACTTGTCAAAGGTTCCCTATGAAGGGCCATCTCATTAAGGCATAGAGACTCCCATCTCCTCTGCTCATTCCTCATTACACTAACTATAAAGCAAGTTCTTTCTTCAATATCCCAATTTCCAATAATGAGTTTATCAATAGCTAAATCTAAGTTAGATAAATAAGCTTCTGCAAGAAAACCTAGATGTCCTGTATTTATGGTAAGAATAGGAATCTTAGCTGGAGCTGTTTGTCTTGCGGCAGAAAGGACAGTACCATCTCCACCCAGCACAATAGCAAACTCGATTGACGAATCAAAACCTTCTGGAACACAATTTTTATATCCCAATGGACGCACGTGTTGATCAGGATTGGCAAACCCAACCATACCCCCAGAACTACTTACTCTTACAACTTCATAATTGGACTTTTCCAATTTTTTTTGCACAGAAATTGCAGTTCGAACAGCTAGTTCTTTTCCATCATTAACGATTAGTCCTGCTTTACGTACCAATCAAAAAATTAAAACTAGGACTATCTTAAACTAATTTGTTGGACAATCCTAATTTAAAAAATCAATTTTATTAGAACTGATCTAAAAATCTAAGATCATTTGTATAGAATTTTCTAATATCATCGATCTGATGCCTTACCATACAAAATCTTTCAACTCCTAGTCCAGCCGCAAATCCCGTCCATTTTTCCGAATCTATTCCTAATTTTTCTAAAACCTTCGGATCTACCATTCCGCAGCCCATTACTTCTAACCATTTACCTTTCCATTGTACGTCTACTTCTGCGGAAGGTTCAGTAAATGGGAAATAACTAGCTCTAAATCTTACGGGAATATCTCCAAAAAAGGTCTTTAAAAAAGTAAGAACTGTTCCTCTTAAGTGACTAAAATTAATATCTTTATCGATACATAAAACCTCAACCTGATTGAAGACAGGAGAGTGCGTAGCATCTACAGCATCTCTCCTATACACTCTCCCAGGTGCAATAATTCTTACTGGAGGAGGATTATTTTCTAAGTACCTTATCTGAACAGGAGAAGTATGAGTCCTTAAGAGTCGATTTTCATCTAAGTAAAAAGTATCCTGCATATCTCTCGCAGGATGATTTTTGGGTATATTAAGAGACTCAAAATTATAAAAATCAGTTTCTATCTCAGGTCCACTCTCAACTGAATATCCTAAACCACAAAAAATATCTATTATCTCATCTTGCGTTGAAATTAAGGGATGTTTACTTCCAGGAGGTGTTCCAATTGAAGGAATAGTTACATCAATTTTTTCGTTTTTAATCTTCTGATTTAAAGCTTCATTATTTAATTGATTTTTTCTTTTAGTTATTAGATCTTGCAAGTTTATCTTCATTAAATTTGCCTTCTGGCCGACAATTGGTCTTTCAGTAGCAGATAATTGACCCATTGTTTTCAAAATAATTGACAAATCACCTTTTTTGCCTAGAAGGGAAACTCTCAATTCATCCAGTTCTTTATCCGTATTGGCACTATCAATATTATTTTTTGCTGTAAGAGAAAGATTATTTAGTTTTTCCTCAATTTGACTTAATGATTCAATTTGACTCACTGATATAGTAAAAATAAGTATTGTTTTATCTTACTTAAATATCGTCCATAAATAAAATGTATTGATTAATGGAACCGTTAAATATATTAATTAGTAATGATGATGGTGTTTTTGCTGAGGGGATTAGAGCTTTAGCAAAATCAGCAAAAAAAAGAGGACATAAGGTAACAGTAGTATGTCCTGACCAAGAAAGATCGGCTACCGGACATGGTCTTACTTTGCAATCTCCACTAAGAGTGGAAAGAGCGGACGCATTATTTGGGAAAGACATCAAAGCTTGGGGATGTTCAGGCACGCCTGCTGATTGCGTCAAATTAGCTCTATCTGAACTCTTGGATAATAAACCTGATCTAGTTCTATCTGGAATAAATCACGGGCCAAATTTAGGTACAGATATTTTTTGTTCAGGCACTGTTGCAGCAGCAATGGAAGGCACTTTAGAAAATGTTCCAGCCATGGCAATAAGTGTTGCGAGTTTTAAATGGAAGAATTTTGAATTTGCTGGAGAAATTGCAATGAATATTGCTGAACAATCAATTAAGGATAGTTGGCCACCTTCGCTTCTTTTAAATCTAAATATCCCCCCCTGTGAGAAGAACCAAATAAAAGAATTATCCTGGACAAGATTATCAATCAGAAAATATAAAAATCAATTTTCTAAACGGGAGGACCCAAGGGGTGATGATTATTATTGGTTAGCAGGTGAGGTAGTTTTAGATCTTAAATCAAAAGGTTATGGTCCAAAGAATTGGCCTAGTGACGTATCTCAAATACAAGAAAATAAAATATCGCTTACACCAGTTGAACCAGATTTGTTTTGGAGAGGTGGTTTAGAGTTATTGCCTAAAATCAATAATTCATTTGTAAATCCTTCTTAAAAGCCATAAAGAAAGGCAAAGTCCAAAGAAGTGAGCAGCAATTACTTGTGTATTACTTAGCACCGATAAAATCTCAAGCCCAGTAATTGGGATATCAGATGTCGCTGTTATCAATTGTCCAGTTGTTTGAGAGGATGCTTGTATAAATAGTGCACCCATAAGTGCTTGATATCCAATTAATCCAAATAATATCCCTAATAAGTCAACTACTAGTCCTCTTTTTATTAATTTACTTGTTTGTCCTCTTGAGGGTCTTGCGTTACTTGCAATTGCTCTACCAGTTCTAACTATTAACCAACCTTGCCAAAGACTAAAAAGTAGTAAAATCAAGGATATTGTTGTAAGTGATAGTCCAGGCGTCAAGCCAAGCTGTCCTTCGCTATTATTTACAACATTTGAAAAAAGCAAAACAGCTGCTACTACGACACCTAAAATGGATTGAGCCCAAAAGCGTATCCATCCAATGCGCCGCATTCCAAATGAAAGCGACTGAAAATCAATTTTATCAGACATTCATTTGATTGAATAAACTATAATCTATTCAAATTTGCCATCAAAATCATAAAATTGCACGTAATCTTTTGATCTCTTTAATATCGCCATCTGAAGTTAATAATCCTACATCAATAGCTATTGGCAGTTTTGATGGTGTACACGCCGGCCATAGAAAATTAATAGAAAGTGTCGTTGAAGAGAATAAATTCACCCCCACAATTGCTAGTTTCTGGCCACATCCAAGAGAAGTTCTATACAAAGAAAGCCGTCTTAGACTTGATCTCCCTGAGGAAAAACTGCCTATCCTTGAAGATCTCGGAATTGAACAATTAGTTCTGATTCCTTTTGATAAGAAACTATCTTATTTAAGTGCAGAAAGGTTTGTAAAAGATATTTTGATAAATCAATTACAAGCAAAAAACATCTCTGTAGGTGCTAATTTTAAATTTGGTTTTAGAAGAAGTGGAGATATAAATACTATAAAAGATACGATTAAAGGTGAGGATATTAAACTAAAAATAACTCCAATTTTAGAAGACGAAGAAGGTAGAATCAGCAGCAGCAGAATAAGAAATTTATTACAGAATAATGATCTGCAAAATGCTTTCAAAATGCTTAATAGGCCTTATAGTTTTAAAGGAAAGGTTGTTAAAGGTAAAGGTATTGGAAAAAGTATAGGATGGCCCACCGCAAATCTTGAAATAGATGGTAGAAAATTTTTACCTGGAGAAGGAGTCTACGCCGCTTGGACAACTATAGAAAATTCTAACCAAAAAATTGCATCAGTTATGAATCTTGGCTCTCAACCAACAATAAATCCTTTATTACCATCTGCAGTTGAAGTTCATCTCATTAACGAAGATATTAATCTTTATGGTTTAAATTTATCGGTAGAACCAGTTGAAAAGCTGCGATCTCAAATCCAGTTCGAGAATACAGATCAACTTTCTAATCAAATTAAAAAAGATAGAGATAATGCACTTAAAATTTTCAAAAACTACAAAAAATAAATTAAAAATGCAGAATGCAAATCATACAGATGCTGAAGATTTACGGATACTTCAAATAATTGACGCTAATTTAGATAGAGCTAGAGAAGGGTTAAGAGTAATAGAGGACTGGGCTAGATTTGGTTTAGGCAAAGAAAAATATGTTGAAAGGATAAAAAATTTTAGGCAAATTTTAGGAAAAAATCATTTAGAGGTTTATAAACAATCCAGGAATTATATTGAAGATAAATGCAAAGGCTTGACTCATAAAGAGCAAATTAACAGAAAAAATTCTGAGCAAATCATAAGTTCTAATGCAGGAAGAGTTCAAGAAGCCTTAAGAGTGATAGAGGAATTCTCAAGATCCCATAATCATGAGCTATCAAAAATCGCTTCAGAAATTAGATATGCAATCTATACTCTAGAGATTGACTTATTAAGTTTAAGTAAACGTAAGAATTCGGAGGAAATATTAAAACAAAATGATTTATACGTCATCACAGATCAGAAGGAAAACTTATTAGAAATAATAGAGGAAATATTACTTGCGGGAGTAAAAATAATTCAACATAGATTTAAAACGGGAACTGATAAAGATCATCTTGAAGAGGCAATTCAGATCAAAAATCTGTGTAAAAGATATAATTCATTGTTCATCATTAACGATAGAGTTGATATAGCTTTAGCTTCAAATGCAGATGGAGTACATCTTGGAAAAGATGATTTAGACTTAAAAACCGCAAGAAAATTATTAGGATATTCAAAAATAATTGGTATAAGTGCAAGTAATGAAATTGATATTTCTAATGCCCTTAAAGAAGGTTGTGATTATATAGGTATAGGACCAGTATTTGAAACCACAACAAAAAAGAACAAAAAACCTTTAGGTATTGAAGAAATCAAAACATTAACAAAAGGTATAAATATTCCTTGGTTTGCTATTGGAGGAGTTACTACAAATAATATTCCATATTTAAAAACCTATGGTTTTAAAAAAGTTGCCTTAGTTTCGCAATTAATGAATTCTGATAATCCGAAACAAGACGCTAGTATTATCTTAAAACAGTTATCTCATGAAACTTAAAGTAAATGGAGAGGAAAAAAAAATAGAAATTGATCAAGAAAATGCACGACTATCTACAGTGCTAAATTCCATGGGATATAAACCAAACACAATAGTTGTTGAACTAAATAATTTAATTATTAATTCAATAAAATGGGAAAAAGTGATAATTAAAGATGGAGATAATTTAGAAATTGTTTCAATAGTTGGGGGTGGTTAAAAATTGGAAACTCCAACATTTTTAAAATCTTCATAATTTTTTAAGTTTAGTCCTGAAACAATAACCAAATTTTTCTTTTTTTCGTTATATATTTTTATTACTAAACTAAAATAATGAAAGATAAAATTGACAATAATTCCAGATCCCTAAAATGGGAGCAAAATGGGGAATTAGCCCATAAAGATTTATCAGAATTAATAGAAAGATTAAAAAATGTAGAGAGCGAACATACTTCTTCAGAGCTATCTAGATTAGGTACAAAATCAAACATAAAAAATTAAATTTGTTACTTAGATCTTGTTTTTATAAAAATTTGTACCAAATTATAGATACTGAATATAATAATAAATGCCGAAAAGATTTCCAGAGTGGGTAAATACAGAGGTAGTACTTAAGGCAATCAAAATGCGAGAAGAAGGAATGCTTTCAAAACAACTCAATTTATGGATAGAAAACCTACTAGAAATCGAAAAGAAATAAGTTTTTTAAGAAATACTTTTGATAATTCTTAGAGCGGCCATTGCTGCTCCGTAACCATTATCTATATTCATAACGGCAATACCTGGTGAACAACTTGACAACATGCTATTTAAAGCAGTTAATCCATTCTTACTAACTCCGTAACCGACTGAGACAGGTACTGCAATAATCGGTTGCGCCAACAACCCTCCTACAACAGTTGCTAAAGCTCCTTCCATTCCAGCACAAACTATTAATACATCATATTTATTAATTTCTTCTAACTGACTAATTAATCGATGAAGTCCTGCTACTCCAACATCTATAAAAGATTGACAATTCACTCCATAAATTTCAAGAGCTAATTGAGCTTCAAGTGTCACAGCTAAATCACTTGAACCTCCTGAAATTATGGCAACTTTTTTATTTGTATCGAGTTTATTCAAATTTTTACCAATTATTAGGCATTTAGCTTCTTCATAAAATCGTGCATCTTCATACAAATCTAAAAGATCAATAGCTTTTTCATTATTAATTCTAGTAATAAATACAAGCTCATTTTTACCTAATACATTCTCAGTTAATCTCTTTAGTTGATCGATACTCTTGTCTTGTCCCCATATTGCTTCAATTATTCCAAGCCTCTTTCTTCTTTGGTAATCAAACCTTATATCTAAATTCATACTTGCTTATCTAACTCTCCCTCATAAATTAATTCAAAAGGACTTTCACTTATTTTTAAAGCCGTTTTAATATTATCTTCAAATTTTTCTTGAATTAAATTGACTTCTGATATTGGTATACTTTTCCATAATTTCTTACTTTTCCAAGTTACCAATATTAAAGCCTCTGCTTTTTCTTTATCCCAAAATAATTGCCTCCCTAAAAAACCTTCTTGAGTAGATAACCATGGCTCCCATATTTTTTTTTCAGCGTTTAACCATGCTGCTTTTGCATTCGAAGGAACTTTAAGTCTTAATTCTTCTATAATTATTTCATTTTGATTATTATCCATAGGAAGAGCCTTTAAATTTGAAACATTAGATTGAAAAACTATAACCATTAAGGGAACTAATATAAAACAAAAAGATTTAAATTTTTCTTTAAAATTAAATTTTGATTTCATTTTTTCTCAAGTAATACTACTGAATGACAACTTATTCCCTCTTCTCTTCCCTCTGGTCCTAATTTTTCATTTGTAGTTGCTTTTATCCCAATTAAATTTTCATCAATATTAAGGATCTCAGAAATATTTTTTTTCATTAATTTTGCATGAGGCATGATTTTTGGCCTTTCGGCCACAAGGACACTATCAATATTATTAATTTCCCAACCATCTTGTCTTATTAATTCAATTACTTTTGACAACAAAAACAAGCTGTTAGCATTTTTCCATTTTTCATCAGATGGTGGGAAATACTTTCCTATATCACCCAAAGAAAGTGCTCCCAATAATGCATCCATTATTGAATGGATTAAGACATCAGCATCACTATGACCATCTAAACCTAAATTTTCAGGATGATGCAATTTTACACCTCCAATAATTAAATTTCTATTTTCTGCAAGTCTATGAATATCGTATCCATTACCAATACGAAATTTCGGAGAGGATTTATTCATAAAAATTGATTACAAGTATCATAAAACCATTCGTAATTATTCTGTAATTCAAAATGGATATTTTACTTAACATTTAATGATACTTTTTACCTCCTTAATTAATATTTTACCAACAAAAATACCCATTAAAAATTATCAGTTTTGAAAAGTTACTTATAATTTTATAACTAATCTGGAGCAATAATTTATAATGGATTCTGTATTATACCTTAAACAAAAATGCTACCCAAAGTTATCTAATAGAATTAAGAATAATGATTTAGATAATTACAAATATGAATACTGGAATAATAGAACTGAAGATTCTGAAAAAGTATTGGAAATTTAAGATGGTAATAACCAAAAGATTAATTTAAATTTTTAAATTAATATTGCAAACATTTTTTAAAATTATATTCAATTTTCATTGCAAAAGCATTCGCTTTACAAATTTATTTGTGAACGTAGTAAATTTTGGTTCTCTTTTAAACTGTCGTTGATATAGGTTCTCACTTAAGTGCCATTTTCTTGAGGGGTTTAACTGTATCATTATTAAATTAGTTTTATTACCATGTTCAGGAATGCCTGCTTTATGTGGACAAACGTTCAATTTGCATAAAAAAATATCCCCTAAATCTCCCACTAAATATTGTTTTCTTTGATTTATATCAATTAATTCTAAAGGTCCATCATTAATACCAATCCCTGACATAGGAATAAAAACTTTTAACATATTTTTACTATTAGGCTTATCTAAATGATAGTGATTGGCATACCAAGGTTTGTCTCTATGTTCTTTAGGTATATTAAAATTCTGATAAGCACCAAAAAAATCAATACTATATTTGAATCCAGTTTGTGAAGTTAAGAAATTGCAAAATTGTCCATCAAAAATCAACTTAATGATTGAGCTTAAATTATCTTGACTTAAAATAATTTTTTTTTGATATTTATTTGAGTAAAAACTCATCTCGTTATAAGTCAAAACAAAATCAAACCTTTGTTTTGAAATATTTAGTTTACTTTTACTTGTTATTTTGAGAAATCCATCTTTCTCCAAAGTAGGATTAGATTTTAATTTTCTTCTTAAAAAAGAATTTTCGAAAACGGTCAATACTCTAGAGTATAAAAAACAAATAATCTCATAAATTAGTTTTAAAAAAAATTTCATGAAGATGTTAATAACCTAACAACAGCATTTAAGATTACAGACTTTTCTGTAACTCATATGTGATTTATAATTTCTTTGTCGTTTGGTTGCACTTTGTCTTTAACATAAATTAACTAATCCCTGAACACAAAACCCTAGTTATAACTTTTAATTAGGGTGATTATCGTATTTTTTGCCAATATGAAAAAGTGATTAATATTCAATTAGGGCCGCATCTTTTGATTTCTAAAAGCAATGCGTGATCATTTCTTTAAATCAGAATTCATTATACAAGTAGTTTGCTGTGGGTAATACATATCAATATTTTGAATATTTCTACAAATCATTAAGTAATGAACTAAATTGATTTTTGATAATTAACTAAATATGATTTTAAAAATTTACTATGTATGTAATATAAATTTTCTATTTAATTGCTTAATAGGTAAAATTATTTTATGAGAATAGAATTCGGAACTGGCAGTTCATTCGCATATTTAGGTCATAAAAAAGCGTGTTCTTTAGTTGATTATGCTGTTGAATTAGGAATCACAAGATTTGATACTGCTGCCAATTATGGGAACTGGAAAACACAACCTTTACTTGGACGTGCCTTAAGAAAACATGTTAAAAGCAATCGGGAGAAATTTGTAATTTCCTCTAAAGCAGGTACCTATTCTTCGGGATACTTTAGATACTATAAGAAATTTACACCTCAATTTATCGAAAATATGATAGAAAAATCTATCTCTGAACTTAATTGTGATTACATAGATAAGTTTTATCTGCATGGACCGACTATCAAACAAATTGAAACTGATGGGTTATTAGATACATTGAACAACTTAGTTTCTAAAGGGAGGATAAGAAAGTTTGGTGTTAATAGTCATAATTTAAAAATTTTAAAGAAAATTTCTCTTGGATATTATGAAGGTTTAGATTTATTGCTTATAGACTTCAATCTTTTACAACAAAATAGATCATTAATTTTTCAAGATTGCAAGAAAAATAATATTGAAATAAGTGCAGGCAACTCTTTATGCCAAGGACTACTAATTCAGAGTCCACTAAGATCTTTTTTAAGAAGTAGAAACTTTTTTAATTTTTTTAGATTATATTTAAAAAAATCATCAAGAAAATATATTTACCCTGCGAAAAAAACGAGAGAATATTTAAAGAGGCAATATCCAAATAATTATCAATCGATTCCTCTCTCTACACTTTTAAATAATGATTATATAAAAACAATTCCAATTGGAATGCATAGCAAATCTTCAATCGAAAGAAACATTAAAATCGCTAGAGAACCCTTAGCTAAGAAAGTAACTGAAGAAGCCGAAAAATGGTGCCTAAAACATTGCCAGATTTGACATTGATATTAACTTTTTTAAAGAGATTTATTACTTTTCTTATTAATTTTTAAATTTTTTTATCCTTGTCATTGATTAAGTCTTTTCTTTTCTCTAATGTATTATCTCTCATTTTTTGATTTCGCCAAGCTTTTATTTCTTCATGATTACCACTTAAAAGAATATCAGGAACTTGCATATCTCTAAAAGTTTTAGGTCGGGTGTACTGAGGATATTCCAATAAAGAAGAATTATGACTCTCATCTTTTAAAGAATTAGGATCTCCAAGAACGCCTGGCAATAATCTAGTCAGGCCGTTAATTATTGTTATGGCAGGAATTTCCCCTCCAGAAAGTACATAATCCCCTATGGATATCTCCTCATCAGCTAAGGATCTAACCCTTTCATCAAAACCTTCATATTGACCACAAATAATTATTATTTGATCCAAAGTTGACCATCTCAAAAGATCCTTTTGTTTTAAGACTTTACCCTGCGGAGTCATTAATAAAGTTTTACTTTTAGGAAATTTATTAATTGATTCATGTGCTTTAAAAATAGGACCAGGTTTTAAAACCATTCCTGCTCCTCCTCCATAGGGCTTATCGTCTACTTGTCTGTAAGAACCTTCTCCATATTTTCTTAAATCATGTAAATTCAAATCAATTAAATTCTTATCTAGAGCCCTTGTTAAAACACCTAAATTATTTATTAATTCAAAAGCTTTAGGGAACAATGTAATTACATCAAAATTAAAAATGCTCATCTAGAAATCTTCCTCATAACCAAACTCAAGTAACCTTGATTCTTTTTTTCTCCAATTCGGAACAACTTTCACAAACAACTCCAAGTGAACTGGATCATCAATTAATTTTGACATATTTGATCTTGCTGACTGACCAATAATTTTCAACATTGAACCTTTCTTACCAATAAGAATGCCTTTTTGCGTTGATCTTTCAACAATAATAGTGGCCAAAATAGCTGTAAAATTTTTTCCATTTTTTCTTTTAATTTCCTCTATCTTTTCTATCTTAACTGCAACACTATGAGGCACTTCTTCTCTTGTATTTATTAATACCTGCTCTCTTATTAAATCAGATAATAAATTATCTAATGGTTGGTCGCATATCGTATCTTCACAATAAAGTTTTGGTCCCTCTGGAAGAAAAGTAAATACTATGTCAAGCAATTGGGAACATCCTTCTCCTTCAAAAGCACTTACAATAAGAAAGTTTTTATTATTTCCAAAAAAACTTCTATATTGTTCTAAACGTAACTCCTTAAATTCCTTCTCTACCAGATCCCACTTATTTAGAGCCACAATAAATTCGGTTTGACTCGCTGCTAAAAAATCTTTTATATATTTATCGCCTCTACCAGGTTCTTTACTTGAATCAAGAACAAAAATAACTATGTCGACTCCATTTATTGCGGCTTTTGCATTTTTAACTAATATTTCTCCCAGGCGATGATGTGGTTTATGAACACCAGGGGTATCTACAAAAATTATTTGTCCATTTTTTGTAGTCAGTATTCCTTTTAAATTTTTTCTAGTAGTCTGAGCTATTGGAGAAGTAATTGTTATTTTTTCTCCAATCAACTTATTTATTAAAGTAGATTTACCTACATTTGGTCTTCCTAATAAAGTTACAAAACCAGATCTATAATTATTCAAAGAATTCTAATGTATCCATAATAAAATTCTGATCAAAAATGAAAAAAAAAACCATAAACTTAAAAAAAGCTTCTTTTATTCAAGCAATAAATATTTCAGCCCTATGGTGTAAAGAATGGAGCGAAGAGCTTCTTAGTGAGGAAGTTTTAGCAGATAGGATCGCAGAACTTATTACAACAAAAAATGGACTAAGGGGGTTTTTTGCATACGCTTTATCTGATAAAGATTGTTATTTGTTAGATAACCTTCCTGCATCAATAGTGTTTATGCTCACTCAAGGAGGGGAAAAGGTAGTAGAAATTATAGTTAAAAATCTATTAATGAGTTCTGCTCAAATCATTGTTCACCGAAGAGAAAAGAATCTTGAATACAAACTTTCATCAGAAAATATATCAGAGAGGTGTAAGGGGATTTTGCGCGTTTTAGATACAAAGTTAGTTACAAGAACTATTAATCAAATTATTAAAGACTTAGATGATATGGGAAATAGCTTTGACAATTCAACAAAATATGATGAAAAACAGAAGGAATTTATTAAGCAACAAATATTTGATATTTCACAATAAAAAACGTAGAAATTAATCTACGTTTCATAAAAAAAATAAACTAATAATTTTAATCTCTTCTTCCGCCTCCTTGAAGAGCAATCATAAGTCTTAAGATAAATACAAATAAGTTTATATAGGTAAGATACATACCCAAAGCACCAGCTAAATATTGCTCATCATTGTATCTTCTAGGCATTGTGTAAAAGTCAACAAAAGACATTGCCACAAATAGAACTGTTCCAAATCCAGCAATTATAAGTTCAAGGCCTGAGCCTCCAAATACTCCTGGAGCGAAGAATCCCCCAATTAATTGAACAAACATAGCTATTAGAAGTCCTATCAATCCAAGACCAACTACACCACTAAGAGCTTGTCCAACACTATCACTCATCCTTTGTCCTGTATAAGAAGCAATTACGAAAGTAATTCCAGTAGCTAATGCAGCTGTTCCAACAGAACCAATTCCAATAGTTCCAATTGCCAATGCGACTATGCCGCTTAAGGTAAATCCAGTGAGTAAACTAAACCCTGTTAAAAGAGGAAGAGCTTTTGAGTTGTTTGCATTATTTGCAGCACTTGTAGCTACAAAAAATAAAACTAATTCAGCTATTAAAGCAACAATAGAAAGAGGCTGAAATAGTGAAGGATTTGTTGCGATTAAAGAGACACCTGCCATTACTCCCAAAGAAGTTAAGACCATCCCTCCACCAACGTAGGGAAGAGCTTTTTGAACAACGTTAGGTCCAACGATTGCGCTAGATTGAGCTTCGCGAATAGCTTGATTAAAGTTACTACTTGCTGGCATTTTTATTAATTAATTATGTTTACATTCTACCTGATTATTTTAATTTCAGTGTACGGATCACCCAAATTTAATTTATTTATAAGCCTGAATAATTCTCTGAACTAAAGGATGACGCACTACGTCTTCAACATTTAAATAACAAAACTTGATGCCTTCAATTTTAGAGAAAATTTTTGATGCTTCAACTAGACCACTTTCCTGATCATTTTTTAAATCAATTTGCGTAATATCTCCATTCACAACCATTTTTGACCTATCACCTAATCTAGTTAAAAACATTCTCATTTGAGAATTAGTAGTGTTTTGTGCCTCATCTAAAATAACCAAAGAATTTTCAAGTGTTCTTCCTCTCATAAAAGCCAAAGGGGCAACTTCAATAATTCCTTTATCAATTAATGAATTTGTTTTATCGAATCCAAAAATACTATGAAGAGAATCAAATAAAGGTCTCAAATATGGATCTACTTTTTGCTGCAAATCTCCTGGTAAAAATCCCAAATTTTCGCCAGCTTCTACCGCTGGTCTGGTTAGAACAATTTTTTCTATTTTTTTCTCGTTTAATAATCTTGCCGCACAAACAGTTGCCAAAAAGGTTTTACCTGTGCCAGCTGGGCCAATCGCAAAAGTTAAGTCAAAGTTCTCAATTGACTCAACATATTCTTTTTGCCTTATAGTTCTGGGTCGTAAAAATCTTCCTTCTTTGGAGCGAGCAAGAACCTTTTTACCGAGTTCAGCATGAGAAGATGATTCCCCCATATTTAAGGAACTAAAAGCTGCATTAAGATCTACTTCAGGGACTTCTAACCCTTGTTCCCATATAGGCCTTGTTAATTCTACCAATGCCGATGCTCTCTCAAGCTTAGGTATAACCCCATTCATTTCTAGCTGTAAACCTCTAATAGTCAAGGAAACACCTGTCAGAGATTCAAACTTTTTCAAGAAAGCATTGCCAGGACCAGATAGTGCAGTAGCAGCATCAGAGCTAGGTAAATCTATTATGAAGTGACCAGTTTTGGAAACTTCTTTCATTTAATTTCTGGATATAAAAATAACTTTAACAAACAATTAGCTTTCCGCTTCATTACTATCAACGTCTTTATCTATAGCTTTATCTTTATCTTTATCTTTGGACTTTAAAACTTTTTCTTTTTCCAACTTAGCCTTACCTATAGCAATAGAAGGTCTCTCTTTCTTTTCTAATAATCCTCCCTTCTCCAATAAAGTTCTAACCACATCAGTTGGCTGAGCACCTTGAGATAGCCTGCTTCTTAATGCATCGGTATCAAGCCTAGTTTCTTTAGTTCTTGGATTGTAAAAACCTAATTCTTGAAGAGGCCTGCCATCTCTTCTGGAAGTACTATTGCATGCAACAATTCTGAAACTTGCTTCTTTTTTCTTTCCAAAGCGCTTAAGGCGCAATTTAATCATTTTTAATTAATGCGTTTTTTTTAATAATATCATTTAAAGGTAAATATTTAGACACTATAAATCTGCAAAACCTTTTTTCTTTTTATTAGATTTTTGTTTTTTAGAAGATCTATTAGTATTACCTCCTCCCATTCCTGGCATTCCTCCCATTCCTGGCATTCCTCCCATTCCTGGCATTCCTCCATTCGACATTTGTTTCATGAAACCCCTCATTCTTTGAAAATCAGCAAGGACTTTATCTACATCTTTTGCTTGATATCCACTACCTTTAGCGATTCTTTGTCTTCTTGATGGCTGAGCAGCAAGAAGTTCAGGCTTTTTTTTCTCTTCTGTTGTCATTGATGAGATCATAGATTCAATTTTTTTTAGTTGATCTTCACCACTTTTTATCATGCCATCATCAATCTTGTTCATACCAGGGATTAACTTTATTAATCCTCCAAGCGATCCCATTCTTTTAATCAATCTCATTTGCTTAACAAAATCGTTAAAGTCAAAAGTTGCTTCTTGAAGTTTCTTTTGCATCACTTCTGCATCAGCAAGTTCAACTTCTTTTTGAGCCTTTTCGACAAGTGTTAAAACATCACCCATTCCTAAAATTCTGCTTGCCATTCTCTCTGGATGAAATGGCTGTAATGCCTCAATTTTTTCTCCGGTTCCTATAAATTTTATTGGTTTTCCACTTATCTTTCTTATAGAGAGTGCAGCCCCACCTCTTGAATCTCCATCCAACTTAGTTAAAATTGCACCTGTTATTCCAACTTTTTCATGAAATGATTTTGTCAAATCAGCTGCTTCCTGTCCAATCATTGAATCTACGACTAATAAGACTTCATCTGGCTTAGTAATTTCTTTTATACGAACCATTTCACTCATCATTGATTCATCTATTTGTAATCTTCCGGCGGTATCAACAATTACTGTATCTACATTATTTGAATTAGCATAATGCAAGGCATCCTTTGCTATTGACTCAGGCTTACTATTTTTTTCTTTGGCTGAGAAGACCTCAAGATCATGCTGATTTCCAAGTGTTTTAAGTTGTTCTACAGCTGCTGGCCTGTAAATATCAGCAGCTACTAATAAAACTTTTTGTTTTTTTTCCTTCAAATAAAGGCCTAATTTACCGGTTGCTGTTGTTTTCCCAGCCCCTTGCAAACCTGCCATCAAAATAACATTTGGAGATTCTTCGTTTTCGTTTAATGGGGAATTCTCATTTCCCATAATGTTTATTAGTTCTTTGTTAACTACCTCTATAAATTTTTGCCCAGGATTCACACCTCTTACAACTTCTTCTCCAATAGCTTTGTCTTTTACATCTGCAATAAAATCTTTTACTACAGATAAACTAACATCTGCATCTAATAATGCTTTTTTAACTTGCTTTAAAGCATCATTAATATTATTTTCACTAATTTTAGCTTCACCTCTTAAACCCTTTACTGCGTCTTCAAAGCGGGAAGAGAGTTCATCAAACATTATTTATATAATTTCTTTATTTATTATAGATGATACTTAAATTGAATACTAAACACCACTTATATAATCAACTAATTTCCAAGACTTATTCGAAACTCCTAATATATATTTAACTTTTAAAAAAGGAGTAAAAGTTGTTTCATTAATAAAATCTCCATTTGTTTTAAATATTTTTTCTGTATATTTCAATTCCACGGATACTGCTATCCTCGAGGCAGTTTGACTTAATAGTTCAATTTTTTCAATATTAGTATTGATATTTTTATATATACCTTTTTGGATATCATCTTGCCTTTCCTTTGTTAGTCTACTAATTAAATTATTTTTGACTATTTGTGAAATGTCTACGTCACTTTTTCCAGCTAAAAGATTTGATTTTTGATAAAGCCAAGTATTAATTAAATATTTTAGTTGTTCTAATGAAGGTGACGGAGCAGTAAGTCTTTTAACTTGAAAAGAGGTATTATAATTTTTTTCTGAAAAACTAAGTCTCGATTTATCTTGGAATTGTTTTTTACCTTCTTTTATTAAATCTTTTTTAAAAATATTTGAGTCTTGTTTTTTTATTAAAGAGTTATCAATTTTTACTTTATCTTCAATTGGTTTTTTAAAATTATTTCTTAAAACTCCCACCCCTATACCAAAGCTAAATAAAATCAAAAACGCATAAAAGTAAATTAAATAAGGAGAAACATCTAAAATTCGATTATTTTCTAAAGTTTCTCTAAAAACAAATTTTAATTCAGTAATCTTTTCTTTTGCATATTTATATAAGTCTACCGATTTCTTTGTAATGATTTCTTCAGAATTATTACTTTCTTCAGTAAATTGTTCTTCATTGCCTCTAAAACCTCCTGGTAATGGTAATTTACCTTCTTCACGATTATCAGAATTAAGTTCAGAATCTTTAATCGATTCTTTAGAATCAAATTTTGGTTGATACTGAAATTTTGTTTTTAGTGTTAATCTATTGGATTTTTTTTCTAATTTTTCTATAAATTCTTGGATTTCTCTATCTTCAAACCAAGAGTCTAAATCAATAGACTGCATGTCAATATCTCTATAACCTACCAAAACATCATTTTCCAACCAATTTTTACAAAAAATACAAATTGCCTCTAATTTTTCGCCAGGATAACTATTTAACCAATCAATTAATTTTTCATCAGAACTACTTAAAAATCTTGCTAAGGATTGCTCAACATCTGCTAAAAGCAAATCTAGACAACCTATTAATGGCATTGAGTCTAGTCCGGCAAAGTTTAGTTTCTTTAATATTTTTCTTGCCTCCAATAACTTCTCTGGTTTTCTCCTTGAAAAGCCAATTGCTGTTAAAGATAAAAAAGCCAGAAATCCTGCTTCTATTGAGCCTCTTTTTTGTAATTCTAAAAACAAATCTATTTGCTCCTGAACTGTCAAGAATGGCTTTATTTGCTGGAAAAAAACTTCAAATTCCTGTTGATTAAGGTAATTATTATATTCAGATTTATTTTTTCCTTCCAATCCACCTCTTTTTATTATTAAGTTTTCCAGCATACTTAAACCTTTTTTATGAGAGTCATAGTCATTTAAATCTTTACTCAATAAATCAAGGATCCTATATGGTAGGAGCGAAGCTAAGTCTTCCTCAAGATTTTTCCTTAATTCTCCTAGTTTCCCCATCCTTTGAAGAACTTGTATACCATCTTGTAAAAAATCTGCGGAATTTGAATAAAATCTTTTCTCTTGTTCTTGGATTGCAGCATCTCTAGCGGATAAAGCAGCTAACAATGTTAAATCGGCCTCTCTACTACTACCTAAAGCTGGCGTTTGAGGGGGTTGCAATGCTTTTCTAGCAATTTTAAAAGCTTCTTTTGGTGAACCTGATTCCCAAAGGAGAATTAATCCTGCAACTTCTCTATTAGAAGACAATTCTAAACCTGAAGCTCCATTAAGTAATTGATTTTCGTATTCTCTTCTACTATCAATATCTGTCAATAAATCTGCAGTAAGGCGAAGCAACTCAGCTCTTTGACTTAAAACCTCGTATGTAAATCCTTCCTCAGGAGTTTTATCTAAACGTAATTGAAAGGCCCTTAATATTTCCTCAGAGGTTGCTGAAGGGCTTACACCTATTAAACGAAAATGATCTAATGGAAGTTCCAAACAAATATCCTATTAAAAACCCTAGATAAATTTTATCAATTTATAAATATTTTTCATAAGGTCTTACAGACTTTTTAAAAAAAAACATTAAAATCGTCCATTGAAGCTTAGAATGTTAACAAATCAAAACTTCATTAAGGTATTTTCTTGGAAACAAACGTAGAGAGAATTTCAAATCTTCAAGACTTAAAAAAAGCGAAGTTAGATCGTGAAACTGGATTGTTTCTTTTTAAAGACATGACACTAGGTCGAAGATTTGAAGATAAATGTGCTGAAATGTACTACCGAGGAAAGATGTTTGGTTTTGTACATCTTTATAACGGGCAAGAGGCTATCAGTACTGGTGTAATTGGAGCAATGAAAAAGAAACATGATTGGTTCTGCAGTACATATCGTGACCATGTCCATGCTCTCAGTGCAGGAGTACCATCTTTTGAAGTAATGAGCGAATTATTTGGAAAGGCTACAGGATGTAGTAAGGGTAGAGGTGGCTCTATGCATTTGTTCTCAAAAGAGCATCATTTACTCGGAGGATATGCTTTTATTGGAGAAGGAATTCCAGTTGCCTTAGGTGCAGCTTTTTCCAGCAAATATAAAAAAGAAGTCACGGGTGATCTTCAGAGTGATTCTGTAACAGCGGCATTCTTTGGAGATGGTACCTGTAATAATGGGCAGTTCTATGAATGTTTAAATATGGCTCAATTATGGAAATTACCAATAATTTTCGTAGTAGAGAATAATAAATGGGCTATAGGTATGGCTCATGATAGAGCTACTAGCAGCCCAGAAATATGGAGGAAGGCAGCAGCATTTGGAATGAATGGCGAAGAAGTAGATGGAATGGATGTTTTAGCTGTAAGAGGAGCTGCTCAAAGAGCTATTGAAAGAGCTAGGTCAGGAGAAGGGCCAACTTTATTAGAATGCTTAACATATAGATTTAGAGGACATTCATTAGCAGATCCAGATGAATTAAGAGCTGAAGAAGAAAAAGAATTTTGGAATAAAAGAGATCCTATTAAGAAGTTATCCAAACAAATGATTGAGGGTAATTTTGCTAAAGAAGAAGAATTAAAAAGTATAGAAAAGAAAATCGATTTAGAGATTTCTGAATCTGTAAAGAATGCGCTAGATGCGCCAGAGCCTCCATCTAACGAATTAACTAAATATATATGGTCTGAAGATTAGATTAAATTCCACTTGGCAATTTTCTGGTCAAGTTTCTTAATTTTCTAAGAGCCTTAAGTTCAACCTGTCTTACTCTTTCTCTAGAAACTTCTAATAATCTTCCTATTTCCGCCAAGGTATGTCTTTCATTTCCATCTAATCCAAATCTCAACTTCAAAACATGTTGTTCTTGTTCACTTAAATGACTTAACCACTTTCCTAATTGCTCTTGATGCATTTTCTGCTCAACCTGATCTAAAGGTTCCTCATTATTACTATCTGCTATTAAATCACCCAAGAAACTACGTCCATCATCTCCATTTACAGGAGCATCCAAACTACTAGTAGATAAAGCTTGTCTTAAAACAGAATCAAGTTCCTCTACATCAAGATCCATCGCTTCAGCAATTTCAATTCTGCTTGGCATTGCTCCTAGTTGATGAGCTAAATCTCTACTCACTTTCCTTATAGAGGCAAGCCTTTCGCTTAAATGTACAGGTAAACGAATAGTTCTGGATTGACAAGCAATTGCTCTAGTCATGCTTTGACGAATCCACCAAAAGGCATATGTTGAGAACTTATAACCTCTTGTTGGATCAAACTTTTCAACGGCTCTTTCTAAACCCAATGATCCTTCTTGAACTAAATCTAAAAGTTCTAGTCCCTTCCCTTGATACTTCTTTGCAACACTAACAACTAATCTAAGATTAGCTTTCATCATTCTCTCTTTAGCTCTTCTACCAATTTTTATAATTCTTTTTTGCTGAGTAGTGAATTCTTTCGTTTTTTCATTTAATTGACCATCCTCTGTGAGTATCATCATTTTCTGAACCTGGTTACCCAATTCAATTTCTTCAGCAGGTGTTAATAAAGGAACACGTCCAATATTTGACAAATACCAACTAATCGGATCATTTCCTCTTCTTTTCTGAGGTTCAGTTGAAGCGGGTAATGATGAAACCATAAATTTTTACCTGAATGAGGTATTAAAACTTTCCTACACTTTTTGCAAAATAGCCGATTATTTAATAGTCGCTTCAGATTTCACGTATAAATTGTATAGTTATGTGTTAAAAACTATAAAAAACTGCTAATAATTGTTTCTTTCATGACATTTGTCTCGTTTTTATTTTTCTAACTAACTTGGATAATTCGTCTCCAATTAGTAAAGCATTTGAACCTTCTTTACATTTTGATGCTGCAAAAGAATGTAAAAGTACGTATTTTGCGAAAGATTCAGCTTTAATATTTTTACAAACAGACAAATCTATTGCTGAACTTCCTGCAACAAAGCCAGACAAAAGATCCCCTAATCCAGCTCTAGCAGTTTCAGAATCGGTTCCAAACACTTGCCATGCTGACTTCTTGTCGGCAATTATGCTATTTGCACCTTTTAATAAAATACCAATATTAAATTCTTTAGCAATATTCATAACCAGTTCAACTTTATTCTCATAATTAACATCTGGAAATAACCTCATAAATTCTTTCATATGAGGCGTAATCCAAGTTTTTGACTCTCTTTCAAGGAAAAATTTAGAACCCAAACTCGATTCAGAAATTCTATTAAGTGCATCAGCATCCAAGATTAATAAACCTTCGAAACTTAAAAGGAAATCTTTTGATTTTTCCCAATCATTATTATCAATTCCTATTCCTGGTCCCAAAGCTAATGAATCATAAGCAGTGAGATCGATATTCTTTAAAGCACTAAATAATAATGAATTACCATTTTTATCAGATTTCATAGTTGCTTTCAAAACTATTTCCGGAGCAACCTGCCAACTAGATTTAGCAACTAGCTCAGGAAGAATTGCCGAGACAAATCCTACTCCACTTGAAATAGCACCTCTTATTGCTAGATGTGCGGCTCCTGGATATTTTTCACTTCCAGCTATTAATAATGTTCTTCCTCGTTGATATTTATTTGTATTTTTAGGTAAGGAATTTAATTGGATTTTTTTAATATCTTGATAGGTAATTTTTAAAATCTTCCTCTCAACTTTAAATAATTGATTCTTAGTAAATCCAATATCTATATGCTTCAATTCTCCAACGAAAGGCAATGCTGAGTCTTGTATCAAACCAATTTTATTCAATCCAAGAACTAATGTGAAGTCTGCTTTTACTGCACCTGTGACAAAAGGTTCGCCATTATCAGGACATAAACCTGTTGGAACATCTATGCTTATTACCTTTCCTAATCCATTCTCAAATTTTTTATTAAACAATTTTATTACTTCATCATCAACTTTTCTTTTCTGATTATTCCCAAAAACAGCATCTATCCAAAGATCTTTCCTGCCTGGATTAGGGGGTTCTTTTAATATTGATACTCCTATAGATGTAAGATAATTAACGTGATTAATTGTTACTGTTTTTTTTAAATCGAAGGGGCACCATACTTTAATTAAGTATCCCTTTAAGAAAAGTTCTCTAGCAATTACAGCGCCATCTCCACCATTATGTCCAGGGCCTATTAAGACAATTATTCCCTCTTTTAGAAGTGATTTCCTTTTCAATAGCCACCTACTAATTTGAATGCCAGCTTTTTCCATCAAAGCTTCTTGAGGCATCCCTTGAGAAAACATTTCTTTCTCTAATCTCAACATTTGATTTGAATAAACCATTAAATGTTTAGAGTCAATTGTTGGCCATCCAATTTCATTCATAATTAGTACAAAGCAATTTAAGTACTGTTCAAAAATTTAAACTTCCATGTTAAAGACACTTAAGGATAAAAAATTAAAGAACTGTTCATCTACTAATAATAAATCTATTAAGCAGAAAAATATTATTGTAGGTCTTTCAGGTGGGGTAGACAGTTCACTGTCGGCCGCACTTCTGATTGAAGATGGCTGGAATGTCGAGGGATTTACGCTGTGGTTAATGAAAGGAGAAGGTTCTTGTTGTTCTGAAGGATTAGTAGATGCGGCAGGTCTTTGTGAAGATTTAGGAATTGATCATCACATAATCGATTCAAGAGAAATATTTGAAAGAGAAGTCATAAAAAAAACAACTGAAGCATATAAAGAAGGTTTTACTCCTCTTCCATGCTCAATGTGCAACAAACATGTGAAATTTGAAGAAATGCTTAATTTCGCAATAAAAAAAAGAGAGTTTACCTATATAGCTACTGGACATTATGCACGGATTAAAAATGTTTCTTCAAGTAAAATAATCAATTCTAAAGATTTAAAATTTAAGGATTTCATTCTTCTAAGAGGAGCTGATAAAAATAAAGACCAAAGTTATTTCCTTTATAGTCTTTCTCAGGATGTATTAAGCAGATTAATATTTCCTCTTGGGGAACTTAAGAAAGAAGAGACAAGGCAGGAAGCATTAAGAATAGGCCTTCGAACTGCAGAAAAAGCAGAAAGCCAAGATCTATGTTTGGTTGAGCATTATGGATCAATGCAGAAGTTTATCGATAACCATATTGAACCCAAAGAAGGTGAAATTATCCATATTAATGGTGAAGTACTTGGGAAACATAATGGTATTCAGCACTTTACTGTAGGACAAAGGAAAGGATTAGGCATTGCTTGGCCAGAACCTCTATATGTAAAAAGATTAGACCACAAAAAAAACATCGTTTATGTTTCAAATAAAAGTGATCTTTATAAAAAAGAAGCATTAATAAATAGGGTTAACTGGGTTTCAATAGAAGAACCCCAACAACAAATAGAAGTAGAAGCACAAATAAGATATAGAAGCCCTGCAGTGAAAGGAATTTTAATCCCTGAAAGCAATGCAGATAACTTAACTCAATCATTTAAATTAATTTTCAAAGAAAGCCAAAGCTCTGTTACACCAGGACAAGCTGCAGTTTTTTATAAGGGCGATATTTTGTTAGGAGGTGGATTAATTATTTAATTTGCCAACAAATAAATTCAATAGGAGAAAGAATAAAAACAAACACAATAAATTTCTGTCTCCAAATTTGGTATAAAAAGTTTTCTCAGAAGAAAAATTAGGAAATACAACCTTATTTTGCTCAGTATTGAAATTCAAGACTTCAATTATTTTTCCATCATCACTAATTAAGCCAGACGGGCCAGTATTGGAGACAAGTAAATTATCCTTCTTGTTTTCTATACTTCTCATTCTGGCCAAAGAAAGAAATTGATTCTGAAGCTTTTTAGGATAAGGATCTAAGTTAGCTACAGAGATGATTAATTCTGCACCACTATTAATAGCATTTCTTATCGTTAATCCATCACTAATTTCATAACAAATCGCTACCGCTAATGGAGTTGTAAATTCTGACTGAAAGAACCTGGAATTTGAGCCTGGTTGAACGCCTCCTACTGCAGATAATCCTCTTGAAAAGATATTTAAAAATACTGGTATTTTTTCTCCTAATGGAACCAGCCTATTTTTATCGATAAAAGATGTAAAAATTTGATCTCCAATTCGATAGCCAAGCAAAGAACTTCTTAGTTCATTTTTAGAGTTTCTAAAACCTCCTGCCAACATATTAATCTTGCTTCCTTTAAACAAATTAAAATTGCTATTAAGAGTTCCTTCAGGGGCAACAAGCAGTTTTGCCTTGTTTGATACAGCATATTCTTGAGCAGCCAATAGTTTATTTTGTATAAATTGATCATCAAATTTTATTTTTTCTCTTGTGAGGAAATTAGGTTGCCAAATAGCTACTGGATAATCAAGATTTCTATTGATAGGATTTTTTAACCCTCCAAACAAATGTAAAAAAAGAATAACCAAAAACCCAAAAATAAATATTTTTTTAAAGTGGCCATTTCTTCGCCATTTCCCATGAATTAAATAAATCCAAAATCCTATTAATATTTGTACTACGCATAAACCACTGGAACCAATCCATTTCCCCAAACCAGCAAGATATATATCGCCTGGAATTAGACCTTCTCCTAAACCTATCCAAAAAAAAGGTGTTTGAGAAAGTATTAACTCACCGATTCCCCAGGTAATAGCTAATAAAAATACTTTGATAATTAAAGGTAAAAATTTGATTTCGAAAATATCTTGTTTAAAGAGGATTATTTCTCCTAAAAGACCCCACAAACAAACCAATATTCCACCTGTCACGGAACAAACTAATAAAATTCCAATTGTGATCAATAAACTTTCTAGCCATGAAAAACCTAGCCAGGTCAATGGATGAAGATCGTAAAGCCAAGAATGACTTATCAAAATAAAGAAAAAGCCCCAGCAAAAGTTTGATATTCTTTGATGGCCGCCCTTCCATAAAATAAATAAAGATATCGGCATAAAGATTATCCAAAAGTGAGTGGATACAGAAATCCCTCCTAATATGCCACCTAAGCAAGGTTCAAAATATTGATTAAACTTTTTATTTCGAGTTTGAATTAACAATCTAAATTTGCAAAATTAAATTAAAAAGCATCCATATTTTACCTTTTTCTGTAATATTAAATGTAGTAGCTTTAAATTTTAAGTGAAAGAAGTTTTCATTAGTTTTATAGTCTTTGTTTTTTGTGTGTCATTAACACTTGTTAGTCAATTTAATTCACCTCAAGTTGTTAATGCCGCAGAATCAGAAAGTCAAGTCGTTCAAAAAACACCTGTTACGACACAATCAAATGTTTCAAATAAAAATTTGTTTGAACTAGACCCATCAGATCCAAACCCTATACTATTCGCTATGGCAGAAGAAACACAATCAGAAAGCAACTCAAGAACTACTGAAAGTGGTTTGATTATTTTAGATTTAGTTAACGGAGAAGGTGATGAAGCTAAAGCGGGTCAAACAGTTACGGTGAATTACACTGGAATTTTAGAAGATGGGACCCAATTTGATACCAGTATAGGTAGAGCACCCTTCAGCTTCCCATTAGGTGCTGGAAGAGTAATTAAAGGCTGGGACGAAGGCGTCGCAGGAATGAAGATTGGAGGAAAAAGAAAATTAACAATTCCTCCAGAACTTGGATATGGATCAAGAGGAGCGGGTAATGTTATTCCCGCAAATGCAACTTTGATATTTGAAGTTGAATTATTAAAAGTCAGTTAAATTAAGTAAGAAAAATATTTAAGACTTTTCAAGTTAGTTAATCTCCAAGTAATATATATACAAATCTAAAAACTTGAAATGTTAAGTAAATTAATCAATTCTTTGCTAAATAAAAAATCCATAATGGAAGTTCATGCTCATTGCGATGGCCCTTGTGGTGTTTATGACCCCGCCTCAACAAGAGTTGCTGCTGAAGCAGTCTTATCCATGACTAAAAAGCTTATTGCACTAACTCCCCCTTCAAGTACTGCATCAGAAGAATGGGCTGCTTATAGTAATACATTTTCTAGATATGTAGCTGTTAAAGAAGAACAAGCAAAAGAAACTAAAAAAGAAATTCTAATTTTGTGGACAGACTATTTTAAACCAGTCCATTTAGAAACTTATCCTGATCTACATGACACAATTTGGAAAGCAGCTAAATTATGTAGTGCTTGCAAAGTTAATATTGATTTAGCACAGGCAGAAGAACTAATGAGTTACGTAGAAAAAATTCATAATATTTTCTGGGCATCTAAAGGCAGAACTGACGCTTTTGTAAAAGCTAGTTGATTGAATCATCTTAAAAAGATTTTTTGACTTAATTTTATATTTCTTGGGTTTAAGAAAAACCGCGATTATTTGCGGAGATTCTATGCTGCCTGCACTAAAAGATGGAGATGTTGTCTTTTTTAAAAAGTATAAGCAAGGTGAGTCATCACCAAAAATTGGACAAATAGTAATTTTCAATCATCCTCTTACCAAAAAACGCTTAATTAAAAGAATAAATATCGTAAATACTAATAGTATTGGAGTTCTTGGTGACAATATTGAATTAAGTGAAGACAGTAATAAATTTGGATTGGTAAATAACAAAAAAATAATTGGACTAGTTACCTCTAAATTAATAAATCTAAAATTAAAAAATTTTCTAAGTAAAAAAGAGCGCAGTACTTTTCTGAATCCAAAATAATCCCATAGAAAAGGACAACCCTCCTGCAAAAGTTATTAATCTTTTTATAAATTTTTGACCTGTATTTAAGGTTGTAAAAGATATTAAACACGTAAAAAGATTCATACTTATTAGTGAACCAATCAAATAAGAAATCAAATAAGCAACTGCATTAGTTAGAGAAAGAGCTAAGGCAGGGAGAATTGCAAGAAAATGCGAACCTCCAGCAATTCCATGGAGTAATCCTATACCTGTTAAAGCATGTGAGTGATTATAATTATTTTTTTTCTCCTTCATATGGAAATGATAGTGAGAATGAGCAATACCATTTTCATGTTTATGAGAATGACTGTGAATACTTAATTGAAAAGAATTCTTTATAGCAAATACTCCTACAAAAAGAAGTGAAATTCCAACTAAAAGTTCGGCAATATTGGAGAAGTTTTTTAAAGGTGTAATATCTTTTATAAAAATTGCTAATACTGTTAACAAAACTACTCCTGAAGAATGCCCCAAGCCCCATGAGAAGCTATTTTTAAGGGCAATCTTTGGACTATTAATTGCTGCTGGTGCCATTGCAATAAGATGGTCAGCACCACTTAAAACATGAATTAATCCTGCAAGTATTCCAGTTAGTATTACAGCATGCATATATATATTTAAAACCTCTTCACTTTATTTCAATTTATAGCAATGTATCAAGCCAAATATTAAATTGATTTAAATAATTTCTTGAAGGATTTTTCAATATCGCTTTCCCTCATAAACCTTTCACCAATTAAAACTCCCTTTATTCCTATAGATCTAAGAGATTCTAAATCTTCAGAGCAATTAATTCCAGATTCACTTATTGGAATAATATTATTTTTTGAAAATATTTCTAAATATCTATTCATTAGTTCTATTGAAGTTTTTAATTCTGTTTTAAAAGTTTTCAAGTCCCTATTATTTATTCCTATCAAATTGAATGATTTTAAACTTACTATCCGTTCAAGTTCATTATCGTTATGTACCTCTACTAGAACACTCATTTTTAAATTATCAGCAATTTTCTTTAAATAAATTAAATCATCATCACTTAAAATTGCTGCGATTAACAAAATTGCATCAGCACCAGATGCTCTAGCTTTATATATTTGATAGGCAGAAATAATAAAATCTTTGCAGAGTATAGGAAGATTAGTAGATTTTCTAACGCTTTGAAGTATTTCATAACTACCTTGAAAAAACCTTTTATCGGTTAATACAGAAATACATGATGCACCTGATCTTTCATAACAAGAAGCTATTTCTTCAGGATTAAAATCTTCTCTAATAACGCCTTTACTTGGACTAGCTTTTTTAATCTCAGCAATCACTCCTGGTTTTATTTTTGAGCTTAAAATACTTGTGCAGAAATCTTTGGTAGCAGGAAGTTGGGCAATCTTTTTTATTAGTTCTTCCAAAGAAATTATTTTTTTGAAATTCTTAATCTCAATATCTTTATGCCATACAATTTCTTCAAGAATATTTTTTGCTTGTGCTTCTCTATGAGGGACAGCATATTCTAAATTTTCTACCCTAACTGTTGGATTTGGTGGCCTACGTCTTATTTCCATTAAAATCAATATTATTTTATTTGAGAAGCTGCTTGTCTATATGCCACCTCAACTACTTCACTAAGAGTAGGATGAGTATGTACTTCCGTTGATAATTGAATTACATCTTGGTTCCTTGAGATAGCGTTCGCAATTTCTTGTATCAAATCAGCTGCATGTAACCCAAAAATATGAGCACCTAATACCTCTCCATTATCCTTATTGAAAATCAACTTAAGCATTCCATCGCTCTCCAATTCTGCTAAAGCCTTTGAATTAGCTTTAAAGAAACTTTTTACAACTCCTAAATTAAAGTTTTCTTTTTTAGATATTTCTTTGGCTTCACTTTCCGAAAGACCAACTGAACTTATCTCAGGGTGAGTAAATGTTGCGGCAGGAATACTTTTATAGTTAATTTCTACATTGCCACCACAAATATTATCAACAGCTATAGTCCCTTGTGCTGCTGCTGTATGGGCAAGCATAAGTTTGCCAGTCACATCTCCAACAGCCCAAACATTAGGTATTATTTTTTTACCATTAATAACTCTCATTTGATCATCAATAGGAATAAAGCCTTTTAAAGTTTCGATGCCAACAGACTCAAGATTTAAGTTATTACTATTAGGACTTCTACCAGTTGCCACTAATACAGCATCAACTTCTAGATTTTCTACAACTTCTTTTGAATTTGCATCTGTTAGTTCTATCTTTACTGGGCATCCAGGAGTAATCTTTGTTGCAAAAACATTTGATTTTGTTTCTATATCTCTTGATTGAATAAGATTCTTCTTTGCAATTTTTGTGATATCTGGATCAAATGTTGGCATAATATTTTCCAAAGCCTCGATCATGGTAACTTCACAACCTAATGCGGTATAAACATCAGCGAATTCCAATCCTATATATCCGCTTCCAATAATTGCTATCCATCGAGGGAGCCACTCAAGTTTAACAGCCTCATCACTAGTAAAGACAGTTCTATGATCTAAAGTTATTCCCCTTGGAACAAAGGGTGAGGATCCAGTCGCTATAACAGTATTCTTACATTTTAAAATTCTATCAACTCCATTCTTATCTCTTACACCAACTTTCTGATTACCTTCAAGTCTTCCAATTCCCAAGATGATTTCGACACCACTCCTTATAAGAGTTTTTGTTAAATTTTCTCTAACATTTAAAACTAAATTATTTGCATGATCTGCAATTTTTGACCTTTCAAATCTGACTGGTGAAGAATGAATACCAAATTTCAATAGATGTTCATAATTGGCTATTTCTCTAACTTTTCCACTCGCTGCCAAAAGAGCTTTTGAAGGAACGCAACCCTTGTTTACACAAGTACCTCCCATATCGGAAGATTCTATTATGGCAACTTTTAATCCCTTTTCTGCAGCATGTTTAGCGGCATCAAAACCACCGTATCCTGCTCCGATTACAATTAAATCAAAATCAAAACTTGAATCAGTCACTTTTGTATTCTTGTATTAGAAGTGTATGCGACTCTTTGTCGTTCTAGTAATAATGGAACTGCAACGCAAGCCACATTCAATGATTCTACAAGCTCACTATGCGGAATAGTAATTGTTTCATTAAAAGCTTCTTGAATTTTTTTATGAATACCTTTACCTTCATTTCCCAAAATTAATGCAGTACGTTTAGACCAATCAATTTCCCAATAGGGTTTTGAATATTCGTTAAGACTTTTTTTATTGCTACTAGTAGAAAATATCCCAAAGCCAACATCAGATAATTCATGCAAAGAATTTAATAAAGAATTTATTATTTCTTCTTCAGTACCTTCAAATCTTTGAAATGGCAGATGAAAAACTGCTCCAGAAGATGCTCTTAATACTTTTTGACTTAATGGATGTGCCCCTCCCGCTAAAAAAATTGTATTAACTCCTGCAGCTAGAGCTGTTCTAAACAGGTTACCCATATTTCCTGGATCTTGAATTCTATCAAGAACGAGAACAAAATCATCTTTAACATTAAATTGATAATTAGGTATTGATGAAATTTTAACTAAAGCAGCAACACCATCTGGATTTTGTGTTGATAATGCGGAAGATAAAACTTCTTCTGAAACAACATTTATTAATAATTGATCAAACTTTTTACTAAGATTTAGATTCTTGCAAAGCCATTTTTCAGTAACTAAAATTTTTGATGGGACATTTCCAGAGAACAATAATTCTTCCATTAGATGAGTTCCCTCTATGCAAAAAAAATCTTTATCTTTTTGTGAAGATCGACTCTTAAAGGATCTAAATCTTTTAACTAGACTATTGTTTTTACTAGTTATTTTTAAGAAAGTATTTTCTATAGTTAATTTAGAAATTTTTATATCAATTTCATCTTAATTCCATAAAAGTTTTGATCAATATAATTATTACTTTTTTATTTCATAAAATAGAAAATGCAAATTTTTACTAATAATTAAAACTGAATAAAGTCTTTACATAAACTGGACTAAATTTTGTTATGTTGGCATTATTAACTCAATAAATTAATTCTTAATAATTTGCTAAGCAAAAATAAGTCATATCTTAAATCTCAAAGTTTAAAGATTATTGGCCAAGGGAAATTAAACGGAAATATTGAAATAAGTGGTGCGAAGAATTCAGCTTTAGTATTATTGGCTGCGTCATTACTCACAAACGAAAAAATTATCCTAGAGAATGTTCCTTGGCTCACAGATATTGAGAAGATGCTAAATATCTTAAAGAATTTAGGAGTTAAATTAGTAAATAAAAATAATCACCTAGAGATTGATTCAAGAAATATTTCTATTAAAGAACTACCATTTGAATTAGTGAATGGCTTAAGAGCTAGTTTCTTCTGTATTGGAGCATTATTAGCTAAATTTGGAGAAGTAAAAATACCTTTACCAGGTGGCTGCAATATTGGTTTAAGACCGATAGATGAGCACATTAATGGTCTTAAAACACTGGGTGCAGAAATTATTATTGAGGAAGGAATTGTTAAAGCAAAGCTAAAAGGGAAAAGAAAAAAACTATATGGAACTAATATAAAATTAACTTGCCCAAGTGTAGGAGCTACTGAAACTTTAATAATGGCGGCCTGCTTAGCACAAGGTAGAACTGTTATACAGAATGCAGCCAGAGAACCTGAAGTGCAGGATTTATGCCAAATGCTTAACAAAATGGGGGCAAAAATTTACGATTCAGGAAAAGAAACAATAATTATTGATGGAGTTAATGAACTTCATGGATGTACTCATAAAGTAATTCCAGACAGAATAGAAGCTGGAACTTTTTTAATAGCAGCTGCGGCAACTTCTTCTTACATAACAATTTCTCCTGTAATTCCCAATCATCTTGAAGCTGTAATAAATAAACTTAGAGAGACTGGAAGTCTAATTATGATGAGAGATAATTCAATTACAATCCAGGGTAAAGCAATAAAACCAGTAGATATTGAAACTGCTCCTTTCCCAGGATTCCCTACTGACTTGCAAGCCCCATTCACAGCATTAATGACTATTGCAAATGGTGAATCAAAGATAACTGAAACTATTTTCGAAAACAGAATGAATCACATTCATTTATTAAATAAAATGGGAGCTTGTATTAAATTAGATAAAAACACAGCTCATATAAAAGGGGTTCAGAATCTTAATGGTATGGATTTAGTCGGTTCCGATTTGAGATCATCAGCTGCATTAATAATTGCTGCCATTATGGCTAAAAGTACAAGTAGAATCTTTGGATTAGAGCATTTAGATAGAGGTTATGAAAATTTTGAATCAAAACTTTCTAAATTAGGTATTGAGATAAAAAGAGAATTCCATAAAAAAATACTTATTGAAAAAGAATATAAATTAGATTCACATTTAATAAAGACTTCAGAATTTAAAGCTGCATAAAATTCTTTTTAGTTAATTAATTTATACATATGCAATATTTAACAATGAAATACACCCTAAAAGTAAAAATTATAAAACAAGAAAACGAATAGACCAGAACTTATTTAACACTCTCAATTTATTTTCATTCATACCCATGTCCCATTTCCTGAAACTAATGCAGTAATTATATTTACTGCAATAAAAAAATAAGGTACAAACTTTAGAGATAATCTTTGTGCTTTTGTATTAGACAATTTGATTTTAATCAATATAACAGAATATTACTAAGTATGAAGCCTATTCCAATATTTATAGCTTTCTACCTATTAATTAGCACATAAATGCTAAGGAATCGCATATATGTAATGTCTTACGGTTAATTAGCTTAACAAATACGTTTGAATGTATAACCTCATTTTCTCTGAAATATTTTATTTGGCCCTAGCAAATAACCTGAACTCAATCTTGCAAAAAGCAAAGCACGTAGTAAATAGAATAGTTTTTGTTATACTATAAAAGTTCTTTATTCTTGAAAAGCCTTGGGAGCGTGGTGGAATTGGTAGACGCACCGCACTCAAAATGCGGCACCTTCGGGTATGTCGGTTCAAGTCCGACCGCTCCCACTTTAATGAATACTTATAGTAGGTTCGACATATCCTTCCAACGAGGAAAAGGTTGTTGGCTTTGGGACAAAACAGGTAAAAAGTATCTTGATGCAGTAGCTGGTATAGCAACATGCAGTCTCGGCCATAGCAATAAAGTATTGAGAAGAAAGTTATCGGATCAATTAAAAAAGATACAACATATTTCAAATCTCTATAAAATTGAAGAGCAAGAACATTTAAGTCAATGGCTTACTGATAAAAGTTGTGCAAAAAGCGTTTTTTTCTGCAATAGTGGTGCCGAGGCAAATGAATCAGCAATTAAATTAATTAAAAAATACGGAAATTCAGTAAATCAAGGTAAAGAGTCCATTATTCTTTCCGCTGGATCCAGCTTTCATGGCAGAACACTTGCAACTTTAAGTGCAACCGGTCAACCAAAATACCAAAAAGGTTTCGAGCCAATGGTCAAAGGGTTCAAATTTTTCAAATATAATGACATAGATTCAGTAAAAAAAATTTTCGAAGAATGTGAGAATAATAATCAAAAAGTTTCTGGAGTTCTAATTGAACCAATACAAGGAGAAGGGGGAGTGATTCCTGGAAATAAAATATTTTTTCAACGACTAAGAGCAATATGTGACGAATACAATGCTCTTTTGATTTTTGATGAAGTCCAAAGCGGAGTAGGAAGAACTGGGAAAATGTGGGGCTATGAGAATCTTGAAATTGAACCTGATGGATTCACCCTGGCTAAAGGGTTAGGAGGGGGTCATCCCATTGGAGCATTATTAGTAAAAGAAAAAGCTAATATTTTTTCTCCTGGAGATCATGCAAGTACTTTTGGAGGTAATCCATTCGCCTGCAAGGCAGCTTTAACAGTTTTGGAAGAAATCTCAAAAAGAAATATTCTTAAAAATGTTTTATTAAGAGGAGATCAATTAAGTGCTGGATTTGAACAATTGTCAAAAAAATTTCCAAATATTATTAGCGGGAAAAGAGGTTTAGGTTTAATACAAGGTCTTGTTATCAATGAAGAATATGCTGATGCAAAAAAAATTACATTAAAAGCTTTTGATAAAGGATTACTGGTAGTTCCTGCCGGCGGGAACGTTGTTAGGATTGTCCCACCATTAATTATATCTCGAAGAGAAATTAATATTCTTTTAGATAAGCTAAATTCAATTTTTGAAGAAATATAAATCCTTGAAATATTGAAAAATTCAAATCTAAGTAATTTTGAATTATTAACCCCCAAATATGAAAGGGATAATATTAAATTAGATTTATCTAGAATCAAAGAAGTTCTTAAAAAACTAGACAATCCCTGTCAAAATATACCTGCCATTCAAATTGTTGGAACCAATGGGAAAGGATCAATCGCGGCATATTTAGAAAGCATACTTTTTGAAGCTAAAAAGAATTTTGGTGTAACTACATCTCCTCATCTTCTTGATATATGTGAGAGGATTAGAGTTAATAAAAGAAATATTAACAAAACTGATTTTGAAAAAATCTATACATTAATAGAAAAAAATTTTTCAACATATGAATTAACTCCTTTTGAAAAAATTATTTGCTGCGCACTAAATTTTTTTGACAATGAAAAAGTTGAATTGCTCATTCTTGAAGCTGGCTTAGGGGGACGATTAGACGCAACAACAGCCCATAAATTAAGACCAATAATTGCTATTGGGAATATTGGCTTAGACCATAAAAATTTTCTTGGAGATACGATTGAAAAAATTGCAAAGGAAAAATTAGCAGTTATTGAAAAAAAATCAATTGTTGTCTCATGCAAACAAAACATTCAAGTTAAAAATTTAATAACCAAAAAAGTTGAAGAGGTTGGAGCAGAAATTATCTGGAAAGATTCAATTTCAAACAGCTATGAGCTTGGATTAAAAGGTATTTTCCAAAAGCAAAATGCTTCAGTCGCCGTTGGAGCAATTGAAGCTCTTAATAAATTGGGATTTAATATTAAAGAAAAATATATATCTGAAGGTCTTAAAAAAACAACTTGGAAAGGAAGGCTAGAAATAATAAATTATTTAAACAAAAAAATTCTTGTAGATTGTGCTCATAATTATCCTGCGGCCAAAGCACTCTCTAATGAGCGAAGAAATTGGGAGAATGAAGAAGAAGGAATTTATTGGATTTTAGGTGTACAAAAACAAAAAGATATGGACGCAATATTAAAAACACTGCTAAAGAAAAATGATCACTTATTACTTGTGCCAGTTCCAAACCAACCTAGTTGGAAGTTAAAAGATCTTTCTAGAATTAAAGAAATTAACTTTCAAAACATAATTGAATTTGAGAAATTTGAATTTGCCATTGAATATTTATTTGCCCTTAAAAAATGGCCACCTAATCATCCTGTTTTAACAGGTTCTATTTTTTTAGTAGCTGAATTTATTAAATTTGCCAATAAACAGAAATGTTAAATATTAAATTGTTCCTTTATTTCCCAACCCTCTAATTTTCCTGGATTTAATAGACCTTTAGGATCAAATTTTAGTTTCGCTTTTACTTGATCAGCGTCCACCACTCCTAGGCCTCCGCCTTCGACAGTTAAAACATGGGGATTAAAAATAAACGCACCAAGTTCCTTACAATCTTCTATTATTTCATTTAATTCTTCTGCCCCATTCCACTTTAATAATGGCAAAGCAGCTAATCGTGGTGATCCTTGCTGAGCAACTGCCTCTAAATGCCAAAGAACTTTTTTACCCCATTTTTTTCTCAAGAAATTAATTAATTTTAGTTCATTATTTAGTGGCAAAAGCATCTGTAAATATGTCCAATTTTTATCCCTAGACCTCATATGAAGAGTAGTATGATTCCAAACGACTTCAGAAATTCCATTAACGAGTTTTTCTTCTTCCCCAAGGAGTGTAGATTCAACTTTGTTTTTTTTACAAATTAGCTCTATCGTTTTTATTCCTCCAAGAGTAGATTGAATTAATATCTTGTGACTTCTAGATTTACTTTTAACCCATTTTGGCATTTGATCTACAATTTCTTCTTCAAGAATTGCTCCCAGTTTCAGATCAATTGCGGCGCTAGTAAGAGTTTTTAATATTTCTATTGTTTTTTCAAATTTAATACAGTCGATAACTATTGAATACCACTTACGTTTGATATCAGTAGCAAGTAATAAAGAAGTAATTATTCCATTAGTCCCATAAGCATGATTTAAAGGTTCGGATTCTTCAGCATCAAATTTTAATAATACAGGTTTTTCATTCATCGTCACTGCCTCTAAACCTATAAGATTCCCAGGATCTCTTAAAAATCCCCACCTAATCGACCCAATACCTCCTGATCCACCTGAAATAAAGCCTCCAATTGTAGCGGTTTTCCAAGTACTAGGAAGTAACCTTAATTCCCTCCCATATTGCTCTAATTGTTTATTCAAATCGCCCATGAGACAGCCAGACTGTACTTTTACAAAACCTGTATCAGGATCAAATTCTTCTAACTTATTAAAGTTACTCATCTGCATTACAACTCCTTTAAACAAAGGGACCGCTTGTCCATAATTACCTGTACCTGAACCCCTTAAAGTAAGAGGGATAGAAAATTCCCAACAAATTTCTGCTACTTTTTTCACCGCATTATGATCACTAGGTCTCACCACCAAATCAGCAATACATCCGTCTAATTTTTCAGTAAGGATTGGAGAGTAGTTATAAAAATCTTTTGAAAGTCTTTTTACATCAGATTGGCCTTCAATAATCTCTAAGTTTTTGACTTCCCTAAATTTGTCTATAAATTTAAGATTATTTGATGTCATTAATAAAATTTTTTATGTTTTATATATAAATTAATCGATTAGCAATGTAAATTGCCTTTTATAAATACTTTTCTTTTTAATGTGCTCGAAAAAACATCTGCCCATCTTTGTGCATCTAAAATTACAAAGTCAGCAGGGCAACCCTTTTTAATTAAACCATCCCATTTTAAGTTTAATAATCTACTTGGAGCTAAAAAAATAGAAGATAGAGTCATTCTCTCCCACGGATTTAGTTGAAGCATAGGTATTGAGCAAGACAACATATAAAAGGGGTCAAAATTACCAAATGGGTACCACGGATCTTGAACGTTATCACTACCTATAGATACATCCACTTGTGATTTCTGTAATTGCTTTATTGGCGCAACTGGTCTTTTTAAGGAGGTAGTTTTATTACTTCGATTCAGCAGCCAAAAATTCGTAAGTGGTAAAGCAATAACCTTAATATTTTTCTCAGCCATTTTTTCTCCTAAATTTAAAATCTCATTATGACTTAGAGAAATAAGACTACTCAGATGACTACAAGTAATCGGAATACTATTAATTTTTAAATTTTCGATTGTCTCTAATAAAACTTTTATTCCTGCTCCAGGCTGAATAATTGATTCATCTATATGCAAATCAATTTCTAATTTATATTTACTCGCGAGAAGAAGCATCTTTGCGAGAACTTTGCTTGTATCTTTTTTATTAAACGGGGGAACAATTACACCACCTAAAATGCCTCCATGGGTGGAAAATGTTTTTGCTAACTCTTCTCCACTAGGAGTATCCCAGAATTTCAATGGAGCTAGAGCAACGAATTGTAATGTCAACTCAGATGAAAATTTTTTTTGTAATTTAAAAAGTTCAATCCAAATATCAATCGATTGACTTTTGTATGTATCAATATGACTTCTAATAGCTCGGTATCCATTTTTTATGGCAAGTTTCAATGATTTCTCAACTCTCTCAATAACCTTATCTGTAGTTCTAGTTTTATGTTCTTTGAGATTTTTTGATAATGCTCCTTCATAGTTTGCTTCCAGATTAGGAAAATCTGCCCATGTAAAAGATTTATCAAAATGCGAATGCGTTTCAACAAATCTTGGGAATAAAATATTTTTTGGTTTTGTAACTTTATTTTTTAAAGGCTTTAACTCAGAAACACATCCATCCTCCCAAGTGATGGAAACTGAACATAAATCCTCTACATCAATAATGAGGTTATCAAAATCTTCTATTAAACAAAGGCTTCTGGGAATAAGAACCTCAGCTGTACCGGAATTATTCAAATTTTTAAATTTTCTTTTATTTTAAAACATAAGAAAACTTTACCGAATTATAAAATAATTCAAATTTCGCTAAAAGATAAAAATAAGTATGAAAAATTACCCTTGAGTTGGTAAATTTATAAATGTGAGGCGGGCGTCGCCAAGTGGTTAAGGCAGCGGCTTGTGGCGCCGCTATTCGGGGGTTCGAATCCCCTCGCTCGCCCTCAAAAAATTGCACCAAAATTATTTAACTTGTAATTTTGAATTAAAGAATCATAAAAAATTCCTAGCAAAGTGCTAACAAAAACAAAACAAGACGAAAAAAAATTTCAAAAGAATTTAACTAGTGGCAGTTATTGGATAACCACATTTGGATGCCAAATGAATAAAGCTGATTCTGAGAGAATGGCTGGAACTTTAGAGAAAATGGGATACACCAGAGCAGATGATGAATTAAATGCCGATTTGGTCTTATACAATACATGCACTATCAGAGATAATGCAGAACAAAAAGTTTATAGTTTTCTAGGAAGACAAGCAAAAAGAAAACACAAAACACCTAGCTTAAAACTTGTTGTTGCAGGTTGTCTTGCGCAGCAAGAGGGAGAGTCCTTACTAAGAAGAGTACCAGAACTTGATCTAGTAATGGGCCCTCAGCACGTTAATAACCTTGAGAACCTTCTTGGGAAAGTTGATTTAGGTAATCAAGTTGCTGCCACTGAGGAGACCTTCATTTCTGAAGACATAACAAGTGCGAGAAGAGAAAGCTCTATTTGTGGTTGGGTTAACATCATTTATGGATGTAATGAAAGATGTTCATATTGTGTAGTTCCCTCTGTCAGAGGGAAAGAGCAATCAAGATATCCAAATGCGATAAAAAGTGAGATACAAAAATTAGCGGATGATAATTTTAAAGAAATTACTCTTTTGGGGCAGAATATTGATGCTTATGGGAGAGATCTCCCAGGGACTAGAAAAGAGGGGAGGAAAGAAAATACTCTAACTGATCTTTTGTACTACATTCATGACGTCAAAGGGATTCGTAGAATAAGATTTGCTACCAGTCATCCAAGATATTTTTCAAAAAGATTGATTCAAGCTTGTTATGAACTTGATAAAGTCTGTGAACATTTCCATATTCCCTTTCAAAGTGGAAATGATGAAATCTTAAAACAGATGTCCAGAGGATACACCATCAAAAAGTATAAAAATATCATTGAAAATATAAGATCATTAATGCCAGATGCATCAATCACAGCTGACGCAATAGTTGCTTTCCCAGGAGAAACCGAACAACAATATAAAGACACATTGAAATTGATATCAGATATTGGCTTTGATCAAGTAAATACAGCAGCATACTCCCCAAGACCAAATACTCCTGCAGCAGTTTGGACTAATCAAATTCCGGAAGAAATTAAAAAAGCTAGATTACAGGAAATTAATGCTTTGGTCGAAACAACGGCTAGGAGAAGGAATCAAAGATATATCAATAATATTGAAAGTGTTTTAATTGAGGGTTTGAATCCGAAAAATTCTTCGCAAATCATGGGTAGAACGAGGAGCAATAGATTAACTTTCGTCGAGATTCCAAAAAATGTTAAATTTAATTTTTCATTAGGAGATGAGATAGATGTCAAAATAAACCAAGCAAGACCTTTTTCTCTAACAGGTGAACTTTGGAAGTAATTGTTTCTAAATGATAGGGGAAAAGAAAAAATGTATTGGATTAATATTTGGTGGTTATTCCAATGAACATGAAGTATCGATATCCTCTGCAAAGACAGTTTTTCAAGCCTTTAATTCAAAAATAAATAAACAACGTTTTACGGTTAAAGCCTTTTACATAAATAAAAATGGAGACTGGCTTGATAGTGATCACTCAGAAAAGATCCTAATTGATGAAATTAAAATCAATAAACAAAAAAAACAAGGCATTTTTAATCAAAAAAAAATTAACTTCTTAGACGGAATTGAATTTCGAAATGTTGATATTTGGTTTCCCCTGCTTCATGGATTCAATGGTGAAGATGGATCAATTCATGGATTACTGAAATTCACTAAGAAACCTTTAATCGGATGTGGAATTATAGGCTCTGCTCTAGGAATGGATAAAATAATGATGAAAACAATCTTCTCAAATCTTAAAATTCCACAAGTTAATTATTTATCTATTCAAAATCATGATCTTAATGATGAGAAAGTAAAAGATAAGCTATTGAGTGAAATTACTAGTTCATTAAAGTTTCCTCTTTTTGTTAAACCATCTAACTCTGGATCGTCGCTTGGTATCTCTAAAGTCACAAATAAATCAGAGATATTACAAGCCTTAGAGAAGGCTTGGGAAATAGATCCAAGAATTTTAGTAGAGGAAGGTTTAGAGGTAAGGGAGATTGAATGCGGTATAATTGGAAATTCACAACTCTTAACCTCTGAGATAGGGGAAGTAAAGTACGACAGTGATTGGTATGATTACGATTCAAAATATTATTTAAATAATAAGATAACTATCCCAGCCGAAATAGATCCTGAAATTGCCAAACAAATTCAGAAAGTAGCTATTCAAAGTTGTAGAGCCTTAAATATTTTTGGTTTTGCACGTGTAGATTTTTTTTTAGAGAAACATTCAAATAAAGTTTTTTTAAATGAAATCAATACCATTCCTGGTTTTACTAGCAAAAGTATGTTCCCAATGCTTTGGAAGGCTTCAGGTTTAAATATTGATCAACTTGTGGCTAAACTGGTAGATATATCTTTAGATTTATAGCTTAAATCAAATGTTGCATGGACTTCTCTGGTTACCATTACTTTTAATCTTCGTTTTACTAACTGCCCTTGGTTGGTTAGAGAGAAGAAGACAAAATCTTTTTAGGATGTGGGCAGATGGGTCTGAACTTTGCAAATTAGACAGTTCTGGAGCAGCTTCTTTAAAAAACGGCAAATTAAGATGGAGCGCATTTGAAGCTGGAACATTTGAAGAAAAAGATAGTTTTACAATCAAAAAACTTGAATTAATAGAGTTAATGGCTTTAACTTCAGGAGAAGCACCTTTAACACAAGAATCTCAAGGAAAGTGCAGGCTTAGACTTGTTGGTGATGGGAAAGAAATGGATGTGCCATTTTCAGATGCGGATAGAGCAAGAGAATGGATGGACCAATTAATGGAAAAAGCGCGATGTGATTTGTGAGAAATCAGCAAAAAATTACCAAAAGAAACTTTTTCTTTTTAATGCTAGTTTTATTTTCAACAAGCTTATTAAGCCTAAAGACTTTAAAAAACGTAGATGTTAATAACATAAAAATTTACGGTAGTAACTTATTCAAAGCAAAAGATATATTGGAGAATTCTTCTTTAAATGTTCCAACCCGTTTAGTTTTCATTAAAACGAAATATATAGAAAAAGAATTAAAGCAAAATTTATCACTCAAGAAAATTTCAGTAATTAGAGAAATTTTACCTTTTGGTTTAAGAATTCTTATTCAAACGAGGACACCAGTTGCTTATGGAGAGAGAGTATTCAATAGTGAAAAAATATCAGGTTTTATCGATGAAGATGGGTTTTTTATAGATACACAACACGCAGAAAAAGTAACTTTGGGAAGGTCAGCTATACAAGTTTATGGATGGCAAGAAAAGTCTATAAAAACATTATCAAAAATTTTAGGTGCACAAAAAAATGGTGAAATTGATTTAATTAAAATACGTTTTTCACCAAATGGATTTTTAACTTTAGAGGAAAAAGATTTAAAACTAATATTATTGGGATTTGATCAAAGTTTAGTAAGATCTCAGTTAAAAATAATTAGCAAACTCAAAGATCATTTAAAGAAAAATAATCTTTCGGGGGAAATAGATAATATTGACCTTACTGACCCAAACAAACCAAAAATAAAAGTGTTCAAACCCTAATATTTGCAAATAGGTTTCAACTAAATTTTTTAAGTTACTATAGTGTTTGTAAGGGTTTTACTTTTTAAACAAAATTCTTATTAAATAAATATTTAAGGACTTTCATCAACAAATCCCTACATATGAGCTTAGTAAGTTCATAATGCACCCATTACTAGTATTAGATTCTTATTTAGAAATGAGCTTCGGAATCAATCCAAACTTTGATCAATCAAGAGAAATCCGTCCAAGTCAAAACGCCAAAATAGAAGTAATTGGTGTTGGCGGTGGTGGAAGTAACGCAGTCAATAGGATGATTGATAGTGATGTGGGAGGTGTATCATTCCGAGTACTTAATACTGATGCTCAAGCACTATTGCAATCTTCTGCTGAACGAAGAGTTCAACTAGGACAAAATTTAACAAGAGGGCTTGGGGCCGGAGGTAATCCAAGTATTGGGCAAAAAGCTGCTGAAGAATCTAGAGAAGAGCTACAACAAACATTAGAAGGATCAGATCTAGTTTTTATAGCCGCGGGCATGGGTGGTGGTACTGGAACAGGGGCGGCTCCTGTAGTCGCTGAGGTAGCTAAACAGAGTGGGGCATTAACCGTAGGAATAGTTACTAAACCATTTTCTTTTGAAGGGAAAAGAAGAATGCGTCAGGCAGAAGAAGGGATTTCGAGATTAGCCGAAAATGTTGACACTCTAATAGTTATCCCAAATGATCGATTAAAAGACGTTATAGCAGGTGCTCCTCTTCAAGAAGCGTTTAGAAATGCTGATGATGTTTTAAGAATGGGAGTCAAAGGAATAAGTGACATAATTACATGTCCAGGATTAGTTAATGTTGATTTTGCAGACGTAAGGTCAGTCATGACAGAGGCGGGCACAGCGCTTCTTGGTATAGGTATCGGTTCTGGTAGATCCAGAGCATTGGAAGCTGCACAAGCAGCAATAAATAGTCCTTTACTAGAAGCCGCAAGAATTGATGGTGCCAAAGGTTGTATTATTAACATTACTGGTGGTAAAGATATGACATTGGAAGATATGACCTCAGCATCCGAAATTATTTATGATGTTGTTGATCAAGAGGCAAATATCATAGTTGGAGCTGTTGTTGATGAAGCAATGGAGGGAGAAATACAAGTTACTGTAATAGCTACTGGATTTGAAACAGATCAACCTTTAAAGCAACAAAGGCTAAAAAATAGATTATCAAATGAACCACTTTATAATAATTCCGAAAACAAAGATACTGGAGCAAGTATTCCAGAGTTTTTGAGATTCAGGCAGAATAAAAAAGATATAGATTAATTAGGTAAAATAAAGTGACTCGGTTATCTCGCCTGCCTCAAGCATCCCTTGTGGCTGCTACCTTCCGGTCCTGACCAGATTTAGGCGTTAAAACCGCGAAAGGCCGAGTCATAAGCATACTAGCAATTCTTTAAAAAAAAAGATACATATTTATTATGTTGCCTTCAGAACTAATTAAGTATAAACAAAATTATCAAAAAATTATTGCATTAACTGCATGGGACTCTATTTCAGCTTCTTTAGCAGAGCAATCTGAAGCAGATCTTGTTTTAGTAGGAGATTCTTTAGCAATGGTTTGTTTAGGGTACAAATCCACTTTGCCAATAACATTAGATAATATGATTTATCATACTAATGCAGTTTCGAGAGGGTTTACCAAAGAGATTGAAAAACAGCCCTTATTAGTATGCGATATGCCATTTCTTACTTATCAATGCGGAGAAGAAAAAGCCGTAGAATATGCAGGGAAAATAATTCAAAACACTTACGCAAAAGCTGTGAAGATTGAAGGGGCAGAACCTGAGATACAAAATGTTATTTCTAGAATTATAAGAATGGGCATACCTGTAATGGGGCATCTAGGTCTTACACCACAAAGCTATCTAAATCTTGGTTTAAAAAAACAAGGAAAAACTTTAGAGAGTCAGGAGAAAATCAAGAGAGAAGCTTCTATTCTTGAAGAATTAGGATGTTTTTCTATAGTTTTAGAACACATCCCTGAGATACTTGCGAAAGAGATACAACACGACTTAGCCATTCCAACAATAGGAATAGGGGCAGGAAATTATTGTGATGGTCAGATAAGAGTTACTGCAGATTTATTAGGTCTTAATAACGATCAACCTCCATTTTGCCCGCCAATTATTGAAGGGAAAAAGTTACTAAGAGAAAAATTAAAAAAGTGGGTAGCCTCAGAGAGACTTAGTTAATTTTATCCCACCACTTAAACATAGAAATAAGAATTTGATTACTTAATTCCATACCTTTTGGGTCACTTAAGAAAAACCTATTACCATTTCTAACTAATAGACCACTTTCTACATACATCTCCCATTCTTTTAGTAAAGTTCTTAAATTAATTTCAAATTCTTTTTTCTCCCATTGTTGTTCTTCAAATAGTTTATAAATATCTACACCTTCTCTAAGTCTCATACCCAACATAATTTTCTCATCTAATTCCCTATAAAGAAAATCTTTATTAACTAGTGAAGAATCTAAGCTATTTTCACATTGATTAATTACCCATTTTTTGTATTCCTTACTAATTCTTGGTCTAGTAAACTTTTCCCCCCAAGGAGAACTAGTTGAACCTTGCCCAAAGCTCCACCATCCTAATCCAGTCCAATAGACTCTGTTATGCCTAGATTGATGACCAGGAAGACAATAATTTGAAATTTCATACCTAGAATACCCTGATCCTTTCAAAATAAAATTTGTGTATTCACTATTACTAAAAGCATCATCATGACTAGGTAATTGTAATTCACCTAAATCAAATAGTTTTCGAAAAACAGTTCCAGGTTCTATATTTAACTCATAAATCGATATATGCGGGGGAGAAAAGTTTATCGTTTTTTTCAAGTCTTCTTGCCATTCTCTAAAACCACTAAGTGGTAAATTTTGAATTAAATCTAAACTCCAACTCTTTATAAGGCCAGAATCGTATGTTTTCTTTAACCATAAAGAACATTTTTCAACATCTTCTCTTAAATGTCTTCTTCCCGCATTTTGAAGTATCTGATTATTAAAACTTTGTGCTCCAAGGCTAAATCTATTTATTCCAGCATTTATAAATCCGTAAAGATCATCTTGATTAAAACTCGCAGGATCAACCTCCATAGTAATTTCTGCACCATAATCCAATCCGTAATTCTCTTTAAAAAGGTTTATTAAATCTTTAATTTGCTGAGGACATAAAATTGAAGGTGTCCCGCCACCAATATAAATTGTTGAAAGAGGGGATTTATGTTTAATTGACAATATTTCTTTATACAAAAAGTGTAAATATTCTTTTATGGTTTTACTTCCGTACCCTTGAGAACTTTCGATTTTGTTACCTAAAGGTATTACTGCAAAATCACAATAAAAGCACCTTCTATGGCAAAAAGGGATATGTATATAGGCACTTCTTGGAAACTTATTCATAAATTAATTATATTTTTTAGCTAAAAAATTATATTGAGGAGAGTAAAAAATAAAATCTTTATTTACTCAATTAATAAATCCTTGTAGATTAGATATATGACAGATATTTTAGTATTAATTTTATTTATATTATCTGGAGCTGCTTCAGGATGGCTTGGAGTTGATTTATTACCTGTAGATATACTCAAACAGGTTTCTAATGTTGAAGGTTTTAGAATCGTATTAGCAATAATAGGTTTTTTTTTAGGACTAGCAGCTGGGTTTGTATTTTTACAACTTAGAAAGACATTTCTTGATCAAATAAGAACAATGCCAACAGATTTACTCATTAGTAGATCTGTTGGATTAATTTTAGGCTTACTCGTAGCGAATTTACTCCTTGCCCCAATATTATTAATTCCTTTCCCTAGAGAAGTCTTTTTTGCAAAGCCCTTAGCCGCAATATTGAGCAATATTTTCTTTGGTGCCCTTGGATATAAGTTAGCTGATACTCATGGCAGAACATTATTGAGACTATTCAATCCTAATAATACTGATGCATACTTAGTAAACGAAGGGATACTTCCAGCTGCAAGCCCAAAAATTCTTGATACCAGTGTAATTATAGATGGCCGAATAAATGGTCTATTAAATTGTGGTTTATTAGAGGGGCAATTAATTGTGGCACAAAGTGTAATTAATGAATTACAAACCTTAGCAGATTCGAGTAGTAACGAAAAAAGATCTAAAGGAAGAAGAGGCCTCAAATTATTGAAAGAACTAAGAGATTTATATGGAAGAAGACTGGTAATAAACCCAACAAAGTATGAAGGTAATGGTGTAGATGAAAAACTCTTAAAAATTACTGAGGACATGGCAGGAACTCTAATAACAGCAGATTATAATCTTTCTCAAATTGCGGAAGTAAAAGAATTAAAAGTTATGAATTTAAGCGATTTAGTTATCGCTTTGAGGCCAGAGGTACAGCCAGGAGAATCACTTAATATAAAAATTGTCAGAGAAGGAAAAGAAAAAATGCAAGGAATTGGATATTTAGATGACGGAACCATGGTAGTTATTGATGAAGCAAAAGAATTTGTTGGTAGCAGATTAGACATTGTGATCACAGGTGCTTTACAAACTCCTACTGGAAGAATGGCATTTGGAAAACTAATAAATAATCCTGAGTCAAACAAATCTTTTAAATCTTCAGCAACACAGGGCTAAATCTAG